>CAMVBR010000047.1 GCA_947165755.1 uncultured Clostridia bacterium | reverse complement strand
ATAACGAGCTGATCGTGATGGCCGCGCCCGATACCGCGCCGGCGCGCGTGGCGGCCCTCGTCGCCCCCTACGGCGGCAAAATCGCGGGGCGCATCGCGGCCGCGGACGAGTACCAGCTCCGCTTTGACCGCGCCCGCAGCCCCGAGGCGCTGGAAACGCTGCGCCTGAGCCTGGAAGGCGCGGCGATCGTTGACCGTGCCCGCCTGCACACCTTTACGGCGACCGCGCCGGAATATTACGACGTGGGCGATATGTGGCGCGACGACCTTGCGAACGCCGCCGATCATCAGGGCGACAGCTGGTATCTCGAGATCATGGACGTGCCCGGCGCGTGGCAGTATATGGATACCTACGCCGACTACCTCTACCCGCAGAAGGTGGGGCTGATCGACACCGGCTTTTATCCCCACGAGGATCTCTTTTTCAACGAGACCTACAACTACCGCGCCAACGGCTACCACGAAAATTACGATCACGGCACCGCCGTGGCGGGCGTGATCGGCGCCAGCAGCCGCAACAGCGTCGGCATCATGGGCGTTTACCCCTTCGGCCACGGCAACCTACTGGGCTATTCCTTTTTCGAGGGCGTGAAGGACTACGGAGAGGACAGCTATTACGTTTACGACTACGGTATGGCCTGGCTGCTGGAACGCGGCGCGCGGGTGATCAACGTTTCCATGGGCGACGACAGCGTGGCGTATCAGTATTATTACGACTATATCCTGAAGGACGAAGACCTTGCCTACGAGTGGTATAACCGCCATGCGGACCTTGCCCGGGACGTGGGCGCGTTCATGCAGCGCTGCCTCGATAACGGCTTCGATTTCATGATCGTGAATTCCGCCGGGAACCAATCGAACAAATCGCACACCGTTACCGTAAACGGCGCGGACATGGAATTCTATTTCGACGGCTATGCCGACGCTTACCACAACGGCCCCTTCACCCGCATCGCGCAGGCCGACTTTCCCGACGTTTACAACCGCATTGTGGTGGTGGGCTCGCTGCACGACGCGGATACGGTCTCAGAGTTTTCCGGCGTCGGCTCCCGCGTGGACGTTTACACCCCCGGCGAGCATATTCTCACCACGTCGCCGCTGTCTAACGACGACTTCCCCTCGCAGCGCGGCTACGCCTATTACGACGGCACCTCCCTTTCCGCGCCGCTCATCACCGGCATTGCCGCGAATATTCTTACGGTGAACCCGTGGCTGGGCTGCGACGACGTGAGGGATATCATCAGATTCCTTGCGGGGCCCTATCAGGGGCAGGCCGATTTCCCCCGCAACCCCAACGCCCTCACCGCGGTGCAAATGGCGATGGACCTGCGCGACGAGCTGGCGCTGGGCACGCCCAACCCCTACGGCATCACCCTGCGCCCGCGCCGGGCGGACGTGAACCGCGACGGCAGCGTGACCACGGCGGACGCCCGCCTTGCCCTGCGCGCCGCCATCGGGCTGGAGAGCTACGAGCCCTCGTCCATCAACCACCTGCAGGCGGACGTGGACCGCGACGGCGACGTGACCACGATGGACGCGCGTTATATCCTGCGCGCGGCCGTGGGGCTGGAAACACTCTCGCTGAAGGCATAACAGTATGAAACAGAACGATCTTAACGCCCGGGCGAAGGCCCGGTGGGGCGGCACGGCCGCCTATAAAGAATACGAAGAGAAAACCGCGGGGCAAAGCCCTGATGCGCTGCGGCGCGCCGGGGACGGGCTGATGGAGATCTTATCCGGCTTCGGCGGGCTGCGGGAGCTTTCCCCCGGCGACGAAGCGGTGCAGGCGCGGGTGACGCTGCTGCAAGACTATATCACCGCCCGGTTTTACACCTGCACCGACGAGGTTTTGGCGGGGCTGGGGCGGCTCTACGCCGCGGGCGGCGAATATACCGAGGCCATCGACCGGGCGGGCGGCCCGGGCACGGCGGCCTTTGCGGCCGAGGCGATCGCCTGCCGGTTCCGGTGAGGAGACTGCCGCATGCAAAGCGATATCATACGCAGGCGCATCGTTTTATACGGCCGGGTGCAGGGCGTGGGGCTCCGCTGGCGCGCGAAAACCGCCGCGAACACGCTGGGCGCGACCGGCTGGGTGCGCAATAACTTCGACGGCTCCGTCACCATGGAGCTGCAGGGCACCGAGGCGCAGCTCGACGGCGTACTTCTTGCCGTGGAGCGCGGCAGCTACGTTATGATCGAGAATATGCGGGTAAAGGATCTGCCCGTAACGGAAGACGAATACGGCTTTACCGTGCGGTACGACGAATAAAGCAAAGGGAGAACGGACAAAAGAGAGGAAATTGGAATTTATCGCTCGATGCGATAAATTCCAAAGTGAAGTACGCCTTACGGCGAGTGAAGTGTTCGCTGCGCGAACGTGAAGTATTTTGCTTCGCAAAAAATGAAGTGTTCCGCCTACGGCGAAACGAAAAGGAAAACGCTGCGCGTTTTGATTTGTATAAGATCTGTTACGGTCTTTGAACTTGTCTTGTAACGTGCAACTTGCAACTTCGCGCTAACGGCGCGATAAACTGAAATATGACACCGCGCCCGGAACGGGATCACCGTTCCGGGCGCGTTTTTATCTTATTTTTCAGCCGAATGCGGGGCGACGTCCGTCGCGGCAGGTCAATCCGGTTTTTCCGCGGGTATGCCGTTCAATACGGTCTCGCCCGCCGTTGCGCCCTCGCCTTCGGCGGCGTCGTTGAGCGCTTCCGCCCGTTCCTGCAGCACCTTCATCACCTCGCGGTGCTTCTCATCCGTGTAATCCCAGAAAAAGATGTAGGGCAGCATGATCAGGATATAGCCGAAGAAATCGAAGAACAGGCCGATCAGCATGCACTTGACGCGCACGTCGTCCATATAGAGCACGTCCCAATCGGAGGTGAAGCCTGCGCTCACGAACATGATGGGGATGATCAGACTCACCAGCGACGCAATGGGAGAGGTGAACCAGCCGATGATGCCCTGATAGCCCTCAAACCGCTCGCCGGAAAGATACATCTGGTAATCGGATACGCGCACGCCCATATCGTTCTGGGCGATCTCCACGGCGGATTTCAGGCCATCCGAAATAAAGTAGGCAATGAAGATCACTACGCCGCCGAGGAAGTGCATTTTGCCGAGGAACAGGAAGGCCATGGCATAGATGGCGGTGCGCGCGGCAAGGATGATCTGCTTGAACACCATCAGCGTTTTATACTGGAACCGCTTGCGGATCCACGGCGCCAGCAGCTGCCCCGGCGTGCCCGCGAATTTCAGCAGGATCTCGGCCAGCGAGAAGAACAGGCCCTTTTCGCGCCAGGTGTAGATAAGCAGCACGGTTTTCATGTTGAGCATGCCGTTGCCCAGCGAATCCAGCAGCCCGGCGATATGGCCGATCCACAGATATTTGTTTTTGAATATGCCGCCGATGCAGGTCCAGAAATCGAAATAGGGCTTTTTTTCAATGGGCGGCGCGGGGATGCGCTCGTGGATCTTATTGAGGTTCAGGAACATGATGCCCACGCACAGCACGTAGAAGATCGGGATCAGGTATTTGAAGGTGTTCAGGTCCGTGATGCCGTCCACAAACAGCGCGCCCGCGATGGTGGGCATGAGGAAGTTGATCACGTTCTGCATCAGGTGGCTGAGCTTGACCGGGAAGGAGCGCACCAGCAGGCGCTCTTCCTGATTGGGGCTGATGTTGTCCGCGATGGCCTGCGGCGACCCCACGATGCCGAACATGCCGTAGAAGGAAAACAGCAGATACAGCTTCCACACGCGCTCGGTCATGGGCAGCTTATACAGCGGCAGCCAGCAGATGAGCATAACGAACACAAGGCACTGCACCACGTTGGCGTAGGCGAACAGCTTGTAGCGGCCGAATTTCTTGAGCAGCAGGCGGCGGATCACGATGCCGCGAAAGCCGCCCCAGCCGTTCACGAAGAAATAGATGCCGAAGATCTTGAATATGTTGTAGGCGTTGAGCCCGGGCCAGTGGGTATCGAGGAAGAACTGCGCCTCCTGCGGCAAAAACTGCGACAGGTTGAAAATCATCAGCACCAGCCCCAGCGCGGCAAAGCTCAGGTATACCGCGAAGTATTTCGCCTGCGTCTTTTTCGGCAGAAAGCCCAGGTTGGCGTCCACACCCATGCCGAGGATGCTCCACAGGTAGCCGGTGGCCATGAAGAAGGTACCGATGGCTGAGAAGGTGAGAATGGGGATCTGATAATAGAACGCCACCAGATAGCAGCCGGTGCCGAAGCCCAGAAAGCCCGAAACGTAGCTCAGGGCATAGTTGCCGCCCACCGCGCCGAAAATGGAGAGGTACTCTTTATACGGCACGTATCTGCCCGGGGCGGGGGTGCTCCAGTGTTCTTTGAAATCCTTGAAAAACGCTTTCACTTTTCCCTTTTTATCAGCCATTCTTCTTCGCCTCCTCTCTGAAATTGTTCAGCTTCTCTTCTCTGAACGCTTCGATCAGCGCGTCGCTCTCGGCGCGGGTTTTGCCGAACTGTGGCTTCGGGGCCTTCGATACGGCGCCCAGCTTGATGTTTTTCGGCAGCCACGATTCGCCGAGCTCTATGCTTTCACCGTCCGCCGCGCCCAGCAAAATCTCCTTCATGCCGCCGCAGGAGAAAAAGGCGTGGTGGCCGATCTCCTTGAGCGAATCGGGCAGAAACAGCGCTGGCGCGATATTGCCGCATTTGCTGAAGGCGTCCGAGCCGATCTTTTCAATGCCATCCGGCAGCGTAAAGCCCGTACCCAGCAGCGTATCGGCGGCGGCGTCGTAATCATAGGAGCCCATGCGCCAGCAGTCGAAAAAGGCCATATCGCCGATCTCTTTGAGGGTGGAGGGCAGCGTCACGTCCCTGAGGCGTCCGTTTTTCAGAAAGGCGAAGGTGCCGATGCGCTCCACACCCTCGGGCACCGTATAGGCCTCGGGATAGGTATATTCATCCTGCTTATCGGTGGGCTGCTGCCCGTAGCACACGGGGTACAGCAGGAGCTTTTTGCCGTCCTTGGTGAACAGCACGCCGTCGATATCCTTATACCATTCATTCGCCGGGTCCACCGTAACCCGCTGCAGCTTTTTTGCGTTGTAGAAGGCGGTTTCGGCAATATACCGCACGCTCGCCCCGATATGCAGCTCCTCGGCGTTCTCGTCCGCGTTCACGGCGTATTCCCGGATGGCCAGCACCGGCTTCGTTTCATCGGGATCGTTGCCGTTGCGGTCCCGCACGAAGTCGATATTCAGCGTTTTGGTTCCGGCGTTGCCGTTGAAGCCGTAAAAGATCCAGCCGTTTACGCTCTCATCCCCGCCGATCGCCGTTTCTTCCTTATACTTGTAAGGCGCGCGCGATACGGAGATCAGCGAGATCGTAACGGACACGGATACAAAAAAGACCAGCACGATGATAAACACCGCTTTTTGCCATGTTTTCAATCGAAGCACCCCTTTCTGTTCGGAATCAGAATAAATATGCATATATTATACAACGGGCGGCGCGATAAATCGAGAGCAAAACGGAAAAAAACGCGTCGGAAGGCCCTTTCGGGCAATCTTTGTACAAGGTGCAAAAACCCAGCCTGCGGCATTTAGACAAATTGCGCAATATCATTTTTGAAAAAAGTATGTTACAATGAAAAAAAAGAATAAAGGAGTGTTTTTTTATGTTGTTCGGAGACGGCTCCGCCGCCGCAATGGCCGCAGCGGACGCTGCAAAACAAGCGGTAAGAAGCACCGCAAACTTCAACTGGACCTTCATCGCGCTGCTCGCGGTTGTGATCGTGGGCATATGGATCCCCCAGTGGAAAAAGAAGAACTACAACGGCATGGCCGCCGCGCTGGCCCTGTACGGCGTGCATTGGCTCTACGAGATCGCCAACGCCGTGATCTGCCATTTCACGGGCTACGCCCTGTGGCACGTATCCCCTGAAAGCACCAGCTTTATTCTGCTCGTGGGCGTTTCGTGGGAGCTTTCGCTCATGTTCTCGGTGGCCGGTTTTATGAGCGTGGGCCTGCTGCCCGAGGATAAGAACAAAAAGATCCTCGGTATCAACAACCGCGTGCTCTTCGCCATCGGCAACGCTTTGTTTTTCTCGGTGTTCGAGATCTTTCTGGCGTCCACGCCCGCCTTTATTTGGGTATACAAATGGTGGGGCGCGCTGCCGGTGTTCATCACCACCTATATCCCCTTCTTCCTTGCGGCCAACCTGATCTACGACAAGCCCCGCAAGACCCAAAAGCGTTTTCTCATCGGCCTTTGGGGCGCCGTGGCCGTGCTGCTGGCGGTGCTCATCCCGCTGGGCGTTATCTGAAACAAAGTTTTATGCATCGAAAAAGCAGCCGAAGGGCTGCTTTTTCGGTTGGGGGCAAATTGCAGTTTATAGGTGAGGCAATAGGCAATAGGCATTAGGCAATAGACCTGTTTCGGGCAAATAGAAGAACAAAGTTTATGGCAACACCCGAACATGCCTCTGTTCTTATTTTACAACAAAAATTCTTCGGTCGAGCATACACACATCGCTTTTCTTTTTGATGGGTCGAGTCTATTCCCTATTGCCTATTGCCTATTGCCTCTCATCGATAAACTGAAATTCTCCCATCCTATTGTTTTTTCTTTACAAGATATGCTATATTTATATTATCAACCGGTTTTATACGATCCGGCGCAAATATCATCTGCGGCGAATACCCCGAAAGGAGACGGATTCCCATGCATAAAAAGATAGACGTGAACGATCACGCGAACGAGATCGCCAGGGCGCTGGAGCGCGGCGTGCTGCTCACCACCAAGGCGGGCGAAAAGGTGAATTCCATGGTGATCGGCTGGGGCCACGTAGGCCGTATCTGGGAGCGGCCCGTGTTCGTGGCCTACGTAAGGACCTGCCGCTACACCCATGAGCTGCTGGACGCCAACCCCGAGTTTACGGTGAACGTGCCCGTGGGCGGCTTCGACCGCCGGGCGTTTGCGATCTGCGGCGCAAAGAGCGGCCGCGATATGGATAAAATCGCCGCGGCGGGCCTGACCATATCGGCGCCCGAAACCGTTTCGGTGCCCGGCATCAAAGAATTTCCGCTTACGCTGGAATGCCGCGTGATCTACCGCGAGGCGCAGACCGCCGCCCGCCTGCCGGAGGAGATCCGGCGGCGGTTCTACACCGTAGAAACCGAAGACCACGTCGCCTATTACGGCGAGATCACCGCGGCGTATCTCATAGAGGACTGAGCGGCCATGGACCTGAACGATTATTTCACCCTGCCCCCGCCGCCGGTACCCGCCGAGATCCGCGCGGCGCTGGACACCAAAAAGAGCGTGACCCTGACGCCCTTTGATAAAAAGAACGATATTTTAGCGGACGTCCGCCTGCAGCGGGAGTTCGGCTTTGCCCGGTTCGGCAATGGGGATTACCTCGTTTCCATGCCCTGCCCCATGCCGGGCGTTACGCCCGAGATGATCCGCTGGTGGTTCTGGTGGCACGCGCAGGAGCCGCTGCGCTACCGTATCTGGTACCCCGGCGAGCATTTCGGCATTTCCACCGATAAGAAAAACAGCGCGTATTTTTCCGCTTCCACGCTGCCGCCGTTTCAGCCGAATACCCACTACCCCGTGGAGCGCATCGGCAAGCTCGTGCTGCCGCTGAAGATCGCCTTTGTCACGCCGGAGGCCTTCGGCTTTTCCGCCGCCGCCATGCGGGAAAACGGAATCCCGCTGATCGTGTGCGGGCGCGTGGGCGCCGCCTACGGCCTTGTGGAGCACACCGAGATGGCGCATATCTTCAAGCAGACCGAAAACGGCCTGCTGCTGATCAGCCGCTTCTGGCTGGGCTGCCGGCTGAAAAACCCGCTGCTGCGTGGGGCGCTGCTCACCGACGCCACCGCCCGGGGCATGGCGGCGCACTGCTGCGTGGAATACCGCCGGCTGGCGCAGATTTTGCCGGCGATCTATCATGCGTACGGAAAATAAAAGGAGAAAAAACGATGGAAACACTGTATGAAACGATCCGCACCGAGGCCGCGCAGGCGGTTTCCGCGCTGCTGGAGGAGGCAAACCTGCAGCCGGGAGAGCTGTTCGTGGTGGGGTGCTCCTCGAGCGAGATCGTGGGCAACGCGATCGGCAAGGGCAGCAGTATGGATGCTGCAAGAGCGGTATTCGACGGGATCTATCCCCTGCTGGAGGAAAAAGGCGTATACCTTGCGGCGCAGTGCTGCGAGCACCTGAACCGGGCGCTGATATTGGAGGCCGAGGCCGCGCGGAAATACGGGTACGACCCGGTTTGCGTCGTCCCGTGGGAGCACGGCGGCGGCTCCTTCGCCACCACGGTTTACCAAAGCCTGAAAAGCCCCGTGGCGGTGGAGCGCGTAAGGGCCCACGCCGGCATCGATATCGGGCAAACGCTGATCGGCATGCACCTGCGCGAGGTGGCCGTGCCGGTGCGGGTGGGCGTAAACCGGATCGGCTGCGCCGCGATCACCTGCGCAAAGACCCGCCCGAAGCTGATCGGCGGCGAACGCGCAAGATACGAATAAAGTGAAAACACCCGGGCTTCTCCGGGTGTTTTTTGATGCTCGCGGATCTCAGTGAAAAATACATACGCAGCGCTTGCGCAAACGGGAAGAGTATGCTATAATAAAACAGATAATACGATCAAAGGAGCACTTCCATGAAGCAAACAATGAAAAAAGTGATTTCACTGGCGCTTGCGCTGGTCCTGCTGGCCGCCGTGGGCGCGCCCGCCTTCGCCAAGGAAACCAACTGGATCTCGCAGAGCATGAGCGATATCCCCGTGATCCGCATTTCGGGCGACGGCGAAAAGCTCTACGACGAGGACGGCAAAAAGGTATTCCACTACAAAGACATCGGCTCCGTTTTCAAGAGCGACGACGATGACGACGGCGAGGGCAACGAAACGCTGCGCGCGGTCGCCAACATCATGATGCCCTTCCTGATCCAGGGCATGCTGCTGGATAACTGGGACCCTTATTACGAGAACCTGCAGAAGGAGATCGGCGACCTGTTTGAGCATTCGCTGCTCGACCACGACGGCAACCCCCAGTACGGCACCGGCCTGAGCGCCGAGCGGAAGGAAAAAATGGAAAGAACACGCCATAACGATCAGGCCTGGGTAAAGGACGGCGTGAAATATTACGTGCAGGACAGATACTGGTTCTATTACGATTGGCGTCTCGATCCCATTGAGACCGCCGCCGAGTTCAAAGCCTTCATCGACGATATTCTGGCCTCCACCGGCAGCACGCAGGTGGGCGTGATCGCAAGCTGCCTCGGCACCAACGTGGTAACGGCGTATTTGGCGCTGTACCCGGAGCACGCCGCGCAGCACGTAAGGGGCGTGGCCTACGACGGCAGCGTGGCCGCGGGCGCCGAAATGATGAGCGAGGCCATCAGCGGCAAGTTCAACGTGGACCCTGCCGCCATCAACCGCGCGCTGCTGGACTGCGGCGCCATCGGCATGTTCAACGTGGACGAATTCGTGAATATCACGCTCGAGATGCTGGATCAGACCGGGCTGTTCGATACCATGCTCGCCATTCCCAAGGAAGTGGTGTATTACAAAATCGTGAAGGGCGCAACCTCCGCGCTGGCGCTTTCCACCTTCTATACCTGGCCGAGCTACTGGGCATGCGTATCGAAGGAGGACTTCCCCACCGCCATGGAATACGTATTCGGCCCCGAGGGCAGCGATAAGCGCGCCGAATACGCCGGGCTGATCGCAAAGCTCGAGAATTACGACGCCGTGGTGCGCCAGCACGTTCCCGAGATCCTCACCCAAACCGTGAACAACGGCGTGCATTTCGGCGTGATCTCGAAATACGGCTTCCAGACGCTGCCGATCTGCGAAACCAACTACCTGGTTTCCGACCAGTTCGCCTCGGTGGGGCGCTCCTCCTTCGGCGCGACCACCGGCACCATCTACGAGGACCTTTCGGAAGACTATATCGCGGCGCGCACCGAAGCGGGCTTCGGCGATTATCTCTCCCCCGACGGGCAGATCGACGCTTCCACCTGCCTGTTCCCCGAAAGCACCTGGTTCATCAAGGGCTCCAGCCACTCCAACTGGTCCGATTGGGAGCTGCGCCTGCTGTATGATATCGCCTCGGCGAAGGAGCAGATCACCGTGGATACCGGCTGCTGGCCCTCCCGCTTCGTGGTATACAGCTACACGAACCCCGACGAGGCCAGCGACGGCGAAATCGAAGCCATGACCGCCGCAAACTGCGATACCGAAAACTGGGCGGCCGACAGAAACGACTACGATTCCTCCGATCCCTTCCGCTGGCTCATCAAGGCCCTTTCCGCGTGGATCAAATGGATCCGCGTGCTGTTCAACAAGATCTTCCGCAGAGGCTGAAAAAGGCCGCCGTTCGCGGTTCGCGTAATTTCAGGCAAAATGCGTGGATCGCCGCTCAACGGTTTTTGAATCCAACACCGAAAACGCTCCCGGTTTTTTGCCCGGGAGCGTTTTTTCGTTTACCAAAAAACGAAGAAAATTTAATTATATCGGAAAACAACATTTCCGCAGCGCGGCACACCGTGCCGCAATTTTCGCTGAAAAACAGGAATAAAGATTGTTTTCCCCGTGCAAGCGGCACGGTGTGCCGCGCTACGAGGTTTTCAGGCTTTCCTCATTTCCTATGCCCTGTTTACTGCCCTGCCGCCGCCTTCTCCCGCAGTAGCTTTTCGAGCTGCCGGTCGGCGGAAAGCCACAAAAACAGCCCTGCCGCCACGGCGAAGGTCACGCCCCACGAGAGGGGGTACGCCACGTACAAAAACCGCAGCGTGCGGTGCATCGGCAAAAAGAAGAACACCCAAATAAGGCGCAGGCCGCAGGCGCCGAACAGCGATACCAGCATGATCTGAAACGACCTGCCGAGGCCGCGCACCGCCCCGCCGGTGAGATCCAGCAGCGAACAGAATACGTAAAAGGGCATGATGAGCGCCATGCGCTCCGCGCCCACGGCGATCACGGCCGCGTCCTTTGTAAACAGCCCCACGATGCGGTACCGCAGCAAAAAGCCGAGTGTTTGCAGCCCCACCGCCGCCGCGGCCGCGCTGCCGAGAGAAATCAGCCACAGCTTGCGGATATTTTCTTTTTTGCCCGCTCCCACGTTCTGCGAAATAAAGGTCATGGCGGCCTGCGTATAGCCGTTGGTGGCGGTGTAGATGTAGGCGTCGAAATTGGAACCGGCGGAAATGCCCGCCAT
>CAMVBR010000046.1 GCA_947165755.1 uncultured Clostridia bacterium | reverse complement strand
GGTATATCTATAATGCCGGCATGGACGGATTCTTAGAAATAGAATTGCCTTCAAGAACAGAAATTAAGATGATGCCGCGTGTAACGGCAGCCGAACGGGAGCAGCGAAACGAACTGATTCGGCTTCGAGGACAGTTAAAAACCGCCAGACGTGCGGTGAAAAAGTATTTTCCGAACGGGATCGTTCCTTTTGACGCCTCTGTGTTTGAAAAGCTGTTTTTTACACAGGATGCAATCGAACGGCAAATCGCGGATACCGTGAAATCCTTAAAATCGGTTCGCGAGAGCGGAAATAAGAAAATGGCGACAGCAGTTAACAACCAATTGAAAGCGCTGCATCAACGTAAAAAAGAGGTCGAGGCAACAAATCAGAATTCTGTATATTACCGTGCCGCCAAACCGTATCTGGATGCACAGAAGCTGATTCGTCAGGCGGAAAACTACGGAAATATCGATAATATCTACGCATTATATGAGAAAGCCTGTCAAAATCCATAATTATTCTATCATAATTTATCATGATGTCAATTAGTTTGAATCTCAGAGCTGAAATATCGGGAAAAAAGTGTTATTTTTACGCGGATCCGTGTGCTGAGGCGGTTTTGATCCAGCCTTTGGGAGAAGAAGAAACCGAAACGCTCCCTTCGCAGTTATCGTATATAAAATCGAGAACGGATATTCCGTTCGTTTTCATGGGATTTGTTTGCGAAGATTGGAACCAAGCGCTTTCTCCGTGGAAAGCGCCCCCTGTATTTGGGAAAGCCGGTTTCGGAAACGGCGCAGCCGAAACGCTTGCCTGGATTGAGAAAAAGCTGATTCCGTATGCGGATTCCGTTTTCCCGGAATCGGTAGGAAAAAAACGGATCATCGGCGGATATTCTTTGGCGGGGCTGTTTTCGTTGTGGGCCGCTTATGAATCCCACGCTTTTACGTGCGCCGCAGGCGTATCCCCATCCGTCTGGTTCCCCGGCTGGCTTGAATATATCCAACCGCGCGATATATGTGTTTCCGCGGTTTATCTGAGTCTTGGGGATGCGGAGAACAAAACCCGAAACGCGGTCATGCGCACCGTAAAGGAAAATATCGAAACGCAGTATTCTTGTTTATGCAGGCAGCTTTCAAAAAAAAGCTGTATGCTGGAATGGAATCAAGGCGGGCATTTTAACGAACCTGAAATCCGGACGGCCAAGGGCTTTGTCCGATTACTGAATATAATGAGGTGAAACAATGTTAAGAGCGGAACTTAAAAACGATATTCTTACGATTTACCGAAACGATCGTCCCGTATGTGATTTTATCAGGGGCGGCGTTGCGCTGAAAGCAGGCGTAGGCAAATGCGATTATTCCATGAATCGCGGCAGCTTTCGCATCAAGAGCGAGATCTCGGAGCTTTGTAGTCTGTTTGTTTCGTATATCCAGGAGGAAGACGGCAAGTTCATTCTGTATCTCACCGAGGGAAAACTGGAGATCGAACTGAAGGGTGATATCCTCGAGTTTACCCCCGTTGGAATGGATCGGTATAACCGTATGTTCATATCGCTTCCCGCGAAAGAAAACGAGTACGTTTACGGCGCGGGGGAGACCTTCAGCGAATTCAATTTGCGCGGAAGCAAGTTCAACGTTTGGGTGGCGGAGCACCAGAATATGAGCGTGATTTCAAAAAAACTGCTGAAAATCGCGCTCGGTGATAAGGATTCCAAAAGGAAAATGACGTATGATAAATACGAGACCTATTACGCGCAGCCCACGTTCTTGAGCTCCGAAAAATATTTCTTCCATTCGGAGACGACCGCGCGCGCCGTGTTCGATTTTACCGATCCCGATATGCATCAGATCGAAACCGACAGCATTGCGCCGTATTACCTCGGTTACGGTGATGATTTTGAAGACGTGCTGTATCAGCTTACGTCGATCCTCGGCCGTCAGCCGGAATTGCCCGATTGGGTTTACGACGGATATATTCTCGGTATTCAGGGCGGTACGTCCGTAATGATGGAAAAGGTGCGCAAGGCGCTGAACGCCGGGATCAAGGTGAACGGCGTATGGATCCAGGACTGGGAAGGCCGCCGCGTGACCGCTGCCGGAAAACAGCTGATGTGGAACTGGGAATACGATAAAGTGCTGTATCCCGGTTTGCCGGAGAAGATAAAAGAGCTCAATGCAATCGGCATTAAGGTTCTCGGTTACTGCAACCCGTTTCTTGCCATTGAAAAACCGTTGTACCGGATCGCGCATGAACACGGCTACTGTGTAAAGAATAAAGAAGGGGAGGATTATCTCGTAACGATCACCACCTTCCCGGCAGCAATGGTGGATCTCACCAATCCCGAAGCCTATGAATGGCTGAAAGGGATCATTAAGACGAACATGATCGATTTCGGCCTTTCCGGGTGGATGGCGGATTTCGGTGAGTATCTTCCCACTGACTGTGTGCTGTATTCAGGTGAAAATGCGGAACTCATTCATAATACATGGCCCGCAAAATGGGCCAAGCTGAACCGGGAAGCCGTGGAAGAAAGCGGCAAGCTCGGTGAGATCATGTTCTTCACCCGCGCGGGAAATACCGGAACGCCCCGGTATTCCACAATGATGTGGAACGGCGATAACCACGTGGACTTCTCTTTGGATAACGGTTTGCCGTCCGTGATCCCCGCAATGCTTTCCCTTACCTGCAGCGGATTCGGCTTGAGCCATTCCGATATCGCCGGTTATACCACTTTCGGCCCGTTGAGACGTTCCAAGGAGCTGTATATGCGCTGGTGCGAAATGAACGCGTTTTCGCCGGTCATGCGCGGGCACGAGGGTATCAATCCCGACGTCAACGTGCAGCTGGACCACGATTTCGACGTGCTTGCCATCGGCGCGGAAGCCAGCCGGATCCATGCCGCTTTAAAGCCTTATCTGAAAGACGCTGTGAGATACAATGCCGAAAAAGGCGTAGGCGTCGTTCGTCCGCTCTTCTTCTATTACGATGAGCCGCAGGCCTATAAGGAATGCTATGAATATCTGCTTGGCAGAGATATTCTGGTTGCTCCGGTGATCGAGCCCGGTGCGAAAACGCGCCGCGTCTATCTGCCGAAGGATGCATGGATCCACATAGAAAGCAAACGGGAATATGACGGCGGTTACGTGACCGTAGATGCGCCGATCGGGCATCCCGCAGTATTTGTCCGCAAAAACGCGGACGCCGCGCTGCTTGAGATCTGCGCGGGACTTGATTTAAGCTATTAAATGCAAAGGAGCATATTAACTATGAAGTATTTTCTTGACAGCGCAAAGATCGATGAGATCAGAGAGGCCTATGATACCTTCGGTATCGACGGCGTGACCACAAACCCGAACCACATCATGAATTCCGGCAAGCCGTTCAAGGTCGTCCTCGGAGAGCTCGCCGATTTCGTTAAAGAAAAGGGGATCGAGGGATGGGACGTATTCCCCATTTCCGTTGAGATCAACCCGCATTTGGATGATGCCGAAGAGATGGTCGCCATGGCGAAGGAGATCTCGGCGCTTTGCCCCAACTTCGTGATCAAAATTCCTTGCACGCAGGCAGGCATCGCGGCGGCAAGAAGACTTGAGCAAATCGGGATCCGCACGAACCTTACCCTCGTGTTTTCCGCTTCTCAGGCGCTGATCGCGGCAAAAAACCATTCTCTGTTCGTTTCTCCCTTTATCGGATGGAAAGAGAGCAGCGGTGAAGACTGCACGCAGTATATTCAGGATATCGTTACCATCTATGAGAATTTCGGCTTCCTCGGCGAAACGCAGATCATCTGCGCTGCCGTGCGAAACGGCAAGCAGTTTGTGGATTGCGCGGTGGCTGGCGCGGATATCGTGACCGCAGGATTGCAGGTGTTCAAGGATAGCTTCTATCATCCTTTTACCGATTACGGTCTTGCGAAATTCCAGGCTGCCTGGGATAAAACGATCATCTGAGGAGGCTGTAAGATATGAAAATCGGTTTTATCGGTCTCGGCATTATGGGCGAATCCATGTGCGAGAACATTGTAAAAAAACACAACGATACGGTTTATTGTTCCGATATCAACAGGGCGCAGGTGGAAAAGCTTGCCGCGCTCGGCGCGGTTGCCTGCGAAAACAATATCGAGGTTGCGCAAAAGGCGGATATCGTGATCTCCATGGTGCCTACCTCCGATAACGTAAAACAGGTATACAGTGAGATTTTGCCGTATATCACCGAAGAGATGATCTGCATCGATATGAGCACCATCGATCCCTCCGTTTCTGTTGAAGTTTCGGAGTGGGTCAAGGCGAAGGGCGCGCAGTTTGCCGACGCCCCCGTGGTGAAATCCAAGGCCGCAGCCATCGAAGGCACGCTCGGCGTTCTGGCGGGCTGCGATAAAGAACTCTTCCCTGTGATCGAGCCCATCCTGAGCTATATGGGCAGCACCGTGATCTATATGGGAGGCAACGGCAAGGGGCTTGTGATGAAGATCTGCCAGAATACGCTGGTCGGCGAGATCCAGAACGGCGTGAACGAAACGCTGCTCATGGCGCTCCACTACGGTATTTCCATCGATAATTTTGCCGCGGCGGTGGCCGCGGGCGGCGCAAACTGCGCGTATATGGCGGCGCAGAAGGAAAAGCTGAAGAACGAAGATTACAGCGTTGCTTTTTCTTTCCAGAATATGAACAAGGATATTCATATCTGCGAGCGCATGGCTGCCGAAGCGCAGATGGAAATGCCCGGTATGCAGAACGTGAAGCGTATCTATGAAAAAGGTATGGCGGCCGGTCTTGCGAAAGAGGATTTCCGCGCTACGTATAAGGTGGTGCGCGGCGACTGCGATAAGGAATGAGGCGTGTATATGAAATTTAACGCTGCTTATATTCCGATCGGTGTGCCTACGTTTCATTTGGAGAGCGCGCAGGCTGCTTTTGAAAAAAGCATATCGCTTTTGAAAGCGATCGATGAAACCGTTGCCGTGCCGGAGGAAATGCTGCTTTCCATAGATAAGCTGAACGCTTTTCTTGATACCGTTCAGCCCGATTACGTGATCGTGCAGAACGTTACGTTCGCCAACGGCGCATACATTGCTGAAGTGCTGCGCAGATTTTCATGCCCCGTTTTGCTCTGGACGCTGCGCGAGCCTGTGATCGACGGCACCCGCCTTCGCCTGAATTCGTTGACCGGCGCCTTTTCCGCAGCGAATATGCTGAAAAGCTTCGGTCGTCCGTTTACATACGTTTTCGGTTCTCCCGAGGAGAAAAACGTCCAAGATGAGATCCGTGCCGCGATCAAAGCCGCACAGCTCAGGAAAGCGCTTACCGGCCTGAAGCTTTTGCAGATCGGGCACACGCCTCAGGGATTTGGCTTCGGCCGCGCGCTTGACAGTGAGGTTATGACCGTATTCGGCGCGCAGCTCCTTTCCATTGAATCGCGGGAGCTGATCAATAAGGCAAAGGCATATTCCGATGACGAGATCCAAAGCTATCTTGAGGATGCCGCCGGAAGGATCCGCAACCTTGCATCGATCAATGAGAAGAACGTGCTTGACTTTGCGCGTTTGTATAAGGCCTACGCTGATTATGTAAAGGAGAATGGCATCGGGGCGGTCTCAAGCCGCTGCTGGCCCGATTTCTTTGTGGATTTCGGCACGCCTGTATGCGCCGTGCTTGCCATTTTGAACGATCTCGGCGTGCCCGCTTCCTGTGAAACGGATACGTATGGAGCGCTTTCCATGTTTGCCGGGCAGCAGCTGACCGGCAAGCCCACGTTTTTCGGCGATCCCGTTTCCATGAACGAAGCGGAAAACACCGTGACATTCTGGCACTGCGGCACTGCAGCCTGCTCTTTGGCGCGAGAAGATACCGGCGCGGCGGCTGGCGTACACTGCAACCGTAAGATCGGTCCCACGCTCGAATTTGGCTGTAAGGCTGAAAAAGAGGTCACGATCCTGCGGATCGGCAAAGATGGAAGCGGTAAATTCCGCCTGTTCCTTGCGGCAGGGGAAGCACTGGATAAACCGCAGCAGTTCTATGGAACTTCCATTGTAGTTAAAACCAAAGGCGACGCCTCGGCTCTGGTCCATAATGCGGTGAACGACGGCTGGGAACCGCATTTCGTTGTGGCGATGGGCGATATCACAAAAGAGATGAAAGCGCTTGCAAATATGCTTTCCATTGAGGTGTTTACGTATTAATCCCGAAAGGAGTATACATATGTCAACAAACGCTCTTACGCATGGTATTACCGTAAAAGATAAAATCGGCTACGCGCTTGGCGATATGGGTGGGCTGCTGACCTTCGGCCTGATCTCTTCGTTCCTGAACATGTTCTACACGGACGTTCTTCATATCCCGTTGGCGCAGATCACCATTCTTATGCTTGTTGCGAGAGTGTGGGATGCGATCAACGATCCGCTTTGGGGGTCCTTTGTCGATTCCCGCAAGCCTACAAAACGCGGCCGTTTTCGTCCGTATATTCTTGGGGCATCGCTCCCGCTGGCGATCGCCGCCGTGGTTATGTTCACGAAGATACCGGGGCTATCTACCACGCAATACCTGATTTTCGCTTACATAACTTATATTTTCTACGGTATGATGTATACCGGCACAAACATACCCTACGGTTCTTTGGCTTCCGTGATCACCGACGATGGGCAGGAGCGTTCCTCTCTTTCCATGTGGAGATCCATCGGCGCAGGTTTCGGCGGACTTCCGGCGCAGATCATTCTTCCCATGTTTGTGTATTCCACGCTTGAAAACGGAACGAAGGTGCTGGATTCCAACAAGCTGACGCTTGCGGTTGCCGTGCTGGCCGTGCTTACCGTGGTGATATATTTCCTGCACTACAAGATGACCGTGGAGCGGATCTCTCTTCCGCCCCAGCAGAATCAGAAGGATTACAGCATATTCAAAAGCATTGGCGCGCTTTCAAAGAATGTACCGTTTATCGTGCTTTGCGTGGTTTCCATGCTGCTGATCGCTTTCCAGATGTATACGCAGACAACGTACAATTACCTGCTGAAAAACTTCTATAATCAGCCCGGTTTATATGCGTTTACCACCGTATGCACCTATCTGCCGATGGCGTGCTTCCTGCCGTTTATGGGCAAGCTCATTCGTAAATACGGAAAGAAAGAGCTTTGTTCTGTGGGGCTTGCATTTGCCGCCGTTGTAAATGTAGGGCTGTATTTGTTGAAGTTCACCGCCCTGGTAAAGAATCCTTACGTATTCCTCGCGCTCCTTCTGTTCAGCGGCGCCGGACAGACGTTCCTTGTTTTGGAAGTTTGGGCCCTTGTGATGGACGTGATCGATTACCACGAATATCTTTCCGGCAGAAGGGAAGAGGGGACCGCGTATGCGTTCTATTCCTTTACAAGAAAGCTCGGGCAAACCCTTGCCGGTGTTGGCACGAATATTTTGCTCGGCGTGATCGGTTATAACGTGGACGCTACCGAGACCACCGGCCAGACGGCGGAGGTCGTGGCAAAGCTTTACGATATCTCTACGCTGATTCCGGCAATCGTGCTTACCGTAATGTTTGTGCTGCTGGCGTTTTGCTATAAGCTTTCCAAAAAGCGTTTGGAAGAACTTCACGCGCAGATGGAGGAACGCCGCGAAGAGGCGTAATGACAGAAGAGAATGCGGGCGCCTGCGCACGCCCGCATTTTTATCTGAAAAAAATGAAAAAACGTAAAAAAACTATTGACAAACCGTTTTTTATCATATATAATATCAAACGTTCCCCGGGGTATTAGCTCAGCTGGGAGAGCGCTACACTGGCAGTGTAGAGGTCAGCGGTTCGATCCCGCTATGCTCCACCAAAAAGAAAAAGTCGCATCAGCGGCTTTTTTCTTTTTTATTTTCTTGTATTGTATTGGCGCCTGTGTCGGCAGGCGTCTTTTTTCATATTATTGCCCGAACAAGCATATAGTTTTATCAAGATTTGATCGTTCGGAGGAATCAATATGAGCAGTACGAAAAAAAACAGGATGTCGCTGCCGATCCGGCTCGGTATTTCCGTATTGGTTGGCGTGCTTGCATTTATCATTGTAACTGCAATCGGCGCATTGATCGTAATGAAAAAAGACGTAGAAATCAGTAAGCTTCCGTTCATCCTTCTGATTGGCTGCGGCGTTGGGAGTATTTTATGTTCTTTCTCGGCTGCCAGAAAATTATCCTTTCGAGGTATCGTATCCGGTATTATGTCCTCAGCGATCCTCTCGGTTATTATTTTGGTACTGTTGCTTTTTGCAAGCGGGTTTTATGTGAGCGGATGGTATGCGGCGATTCTTGCGGTTGATCTGATTCTGGGATGCGTTGCAGGGATCATTGCGAAAAACATGCGGTAAACGGGGTACACGGGAATGAAAAAAATAATGGTTTACTCAAAACATGCCCGCGTATTCGGAGAAGGAACGTCTTCTTTAAAAGTGAATGCGGATTTGATCCTGTTTTTTACGGTGTTTATTTGCGGCATGCTGATCGGTTGTTCACTGTATTTTGCTCCCGCTGAAAATAATATTGCACAAACCGGGATGAGACTGTTCCAAGCCGGGGCGCTTTATTTGAACGTTTTCTTTCGTGCTTCCGTGCTTTGTGTGGGATACATAACGGGTATCATCGGTGGTTTCAGTTGCGCCGGCGTTGTTTTGCTGCTTTTGCTGCCGCTTGTATACGGTGTGTTTTATTCTATGATGGCGTCGTCGCTGATCATGAACGCCGCTGCTAACGGCCTGGGGTTATTTGCTCTGACGATATTGCCGGGTATGATTATCTCCTGTACGTCGCTGATATGTTTTTGCGCGCAGAGCGCCTCCGTTTCCAGATCGGCAGCCGCAATCCTTTTCTTCGGAAAAAAGGAGGAAGTAAACATGAAAAGATATTTTATTATAACGGGTGTTTGCCTGGCTGCATCTCTGCTCGCCATTGCGGTAGATCACATAACGAATGCGATTTTCGCCGGATTATTCTGATAAAAAAAGACTGCAGTCATCGCTGGCTGCAGTTTTTTCGTATGAAAGACAGTTAGTTTGCGGGGGTGCGTGCTTCACCGTAAATGACCGGTACGTTTTTTGGGAATAAGCCGTTGTCGTACTGACCGGTCCATTGATCGCCTGCCTCCACCTGCGCTTTGAAAGCATCTTTATCCAAAGCTGCGTGAATCTCGTAAATGCCGATCAGTCTGCCCTTTTCATTGCGCGCCGCGCCCCAGAAGGCATGGTGCCCGATGTAGGTAACGTTTGCGGGAATATACATATAATCCATTTCAATGGCGGAGTTGAAGCAATCCGAGCCGATATACGAAAGCGAATCGGGCAGGGAAGGCTTGATTTGTTCTTTGTTGGGCAGTTCCCCCTCGGCAACCGCTCCGGTATAGGTATCTACGTGTTCCAGATGCCAGTTTCGGAACATGGCAAGGCTTTCCAGTCTTTCCAGCCCCTCGGGCAGATAAATACGGAACAGTTCCGAATAATTCATGGCCAGATCACCGATCACCTTTACGCTTGCGGGAACAACGTAGGTATTGATCTTGTCTTCATATTCATGTGTATAATACTCGTTATATTTATCCTTTCCCTCGGACTTCCAGTTTTCCGTTGGCCAGTATTGCTCCGTGTAGCCGTATTTTTCACGAAGATAGGCGTCGTGGTCTATGGGGTAGCAGATGAGCTCGGTTTTGTCTTTTGTGAAAAGAACGCCGTCTATATCGCAATAATTGGGGTTCTCTGCATCCACACGGATCTCTCGCAGGGCGTAGCAGGAATAAAACGCCTTGTTGTCGATGGAGGTCACGCTTGCGCCGATCTCAATGCGCGTAATGCGCTCATCGCAGTTGAACGCGTATTCGTGAATTGCTGTTATAGGCACGTTTTCGTTCTTTACCAGATTGTATTTGATGTGCCTGACACTGTCGCCTGCTTCATTTTTTTCCACATAAGATTCGCTTTGTACGTCGGAAACGACGTAGTCGATCCGCAGCTCGAAGATCTCGCCCGGATTGGAAAAACGCGTCAGCTCAGTGGAACCGTTTTTCAACGCAGTGTATTTAAAAGCGTCGTTATGCAGAATATAAAAAGAGAAAAAGATGGAAACGCTTACGGCGATCGCCAGCACCGCGGTGATCAAAATCTTTTTCACACGTGCGTTATCTACACTTTTGCGGATCAGCGGCTTCTGCAGCCCCTCTACTTGGAAGGTCCATATCTCGTCCTCCGGAATGGAATCCTTATAGGAATCGTATGAGGATTGATCGATCAGATTGGATTTTTTTGTTTTTTCTTTTTTACTCATCGATCGTCGCCTCCTCTCTTTCTTCGGAGGGAACGTCTGCCTGTTTTGAGGTGACTTCTTCCCGACGGCGCAGCACAGCCATTACCTTATTCTGTTTATCCTCGTCGTAATCCCAGAAGAAATAGGGGATCGACATCAGCAGATAGCCGACGGTATCGATCAGAATGGGGATGATGATAATATATATCCTTGAGGAATCCACGTAAAGGACGTCCCAGTTGGAATTGAATCCGTGCGCGAGCAGAAGCAGCGGGATAATCAGACCTACAAACGAAGTGATGGGGCCTGTAAACCAACCGAACACGCCGGAAAAGCTCTCAAGACGTTCGCCGGAAAGGTACATCTGGTAATCGTTGATGCGGATATCCATATCATGACCGACGGAGGTCGGTACCGTTTTGCACATCTCCATAAATATGAGCACAAGCACGCAAACCGTGCCGCAAAGAACCACCTTGGTTCGGAACAGCAGCAGCGACGCTACAATGATGCTGTTGCCCACAGCTCTGGAAATCTGATAAAAAATCATGATCTGCTTATAGGAAAAGCGCTTCATGAAATAGGGGGTAAAGAAATCCGGCGGCGTACCGGCAAACGAAACCAAAGCCACGATCAGGGAGTAGAGCAGACCGGAAAGGCGGAAAGTGTAAAGATAAAGGATCGTTGTAAAAGCCAGCATGCCGTTTCCGAGGGAATCGAGCAATCCCACGATCGTCTGGATCCATTTATATTTGTTGCGCATCACGCCGAACATGCCGTCCCAGAAACCGATCGTTACCTTTTTTTCAAGCGGCGGCTGCGGAATGCGCTCTTTGATGCGTCCGGCAAATGCCATCGTGAGGAAGGCGAAGGAGCAGAACGCGATCGGCACTACCCAACGGAACAGATTGATATCTTCCCACTTGCCGGGCAGCGCGCCGATGATCACAGGCAGAACCAAAGCAAGAATGGAATGCGCCAGGTGAGAGAGCTTGATGGGGTAGGTGCGTACCAGTACGCGTTCGCGCGTGTTGGGTGAAATATTCTGCGCGCAGGCCTCCAGTGAATTGCCGAAACCGAAGATGTTGTATACGGCAAACGCAAGGTTCGCCTTCCAAACGCGTTCCACAACGTCAGGCACGGCAGTTTGGGTGAGCGGCAGCCAGCCGAGCAGGCACACCATGACGCATTTCGGAAAGAAATCGCAGTAAA
>CAMVBR010000045.1 GCA_947165755.1 uncultured Clostridia bacterium | reverse complement strand
CAAAGAGAAGAACGGCATGCTCACCGGCAGGACCGGGGGCAATATCAATATCGATTTTCCCGGCAGCCCGGCCCTTGTGGGCGCCTACCGGCGCGTGCGCGTCACCGAGGCCAAGCACTGGCTGCTCACCGGGGAGCTCGCCGAATAAACAAGTTATAACATATCAAAGGAGAATATAAATATGGACGTAATTGCAATGACCCGCGAACTCGGAAAGGCGATCCAGGCGGATGAAAGATACGCGGCGTATACCGCCGCCAGAAGGGCCAACGACGACGATATGGCCCTGCAGGGCCTCATCGGCAGGCTGAATATTTTGCAGATGTCGTATCAGAACGAATCCGAAAAGGAGACGCCCGATCAGGCGAAGCTGGAAAAGTGGGACGCCGATTTCCGCGGCGTTTACGCCGAGGTGATGCTCAACGAGAACATGCGCGCCTATCAGGAGAAGAAGCAGGAGCTGGACGATTTGATGAGCTATATCGTGAACCTTCTGAACCTGTGCGTGAACGGGGCCGACTCGGAAACCGCCGAGCCCCAGCCCAACGACGGCGAGGGCTGCACCGGCAGCTGTTCCTCCTGCGGCGGCTGCGGCTGAGAAAAGGACCGGTAACGACCCATGGCTGAGCTTACCCCCATGATGCAGCAATACTATAAGATCAAGGCGGACTACGCGGACGCCCTGCTGTTTTACCGGCTGGGCGATTTCTACGAGCTGTTCTTTGAGGATGCCAAGGTCGCCTCCCGCGAGCTGGAGCTTGTGCTCACCGGCCGGGACTGCGGCCAGGCGGAGCGCGCCCCCATGTGCGGCGTGCCCTTCCATTCCGCCGATACGTATATTGCGCGCCTCGTGGCAAAGGGCTATAAAGTGGCCATCTGCGAGCAGACCGAGGACCCAGCCACGGCCAAGGGCATCGTGCGGCGCGAGGTGATCCGCGTGGTCACCCCCGGCACCGTAACCGAGAGCCTGATGCTCGACGAGGGCAAAAACAACTATCTCGCTTCGGTGTTCTGCGCCCCCGAGGGCGTGGGCATGTGCTTCTGCGACGTTTCCACCGGCGAGCTTTCCGTGAGCGAATTCACGGGCGCGGACGCCTCCGCGAAGGCGGCGGACGAGCTTGCCCGCTTCGCCCCCACCGAGCTGCTCACCAACGCCGCCTCGGTGAACAGCCCCGAAATCAAGAGCTTTATCAACCGCAACCAGAGCCTGATGGCCAGCGTGAAGCACGACGACGCCTTCGATTACAAAAAGAATACGGCCGTCGCCGAAAAGCATTTCGCTTCCACGCTCGCCGATCTGGGCCTTCAGGACCGGCCACTGGCGGTGTGCGCCATGGGCGCGGCGCTCACGTATCTTTACGACGCCGAAAAGAACGATCTCGCCAACATCACCGAGGTACATATCAACAACAACGAAAAGCGCATGGCGCTCTCAGCCGTTACCCGGGCGAATCTGGAGCTCACCGAAACCTTCCGCCGCCGCGAGAAAAAGGGCTCGCTATTGTGGGTGCTCGATAAGACCCGCACCGCCATGGGAAAGCGCAAGCTGCGCCAGTGGGTGTGCGAGCCCCTCACCGACGTGGCGGGCATCCTGCAGCGGCAGAACGCCGTAGAGGAGCTGGTGCTCGATCCCGTGCTGCGCTCGCAGCTTTCCGAAGCGCTTTCCGCCGTGAGCGATCTCGAGCGCGTAGCTACCCGCATCTTATACGGCACTGTGAACCCCAAGGAGCTGAAGAGCCTGAGCGCCGCGCTCAAGGCCATACCCGCGCTGCGGGAGCTGCTGGGCGGGGTGCGCTCAGGTATGCTCAGGGCCATCTGCGCCGGCATGGATCCCGACGAGGCCCTTGTGGACCTGCTGGACCGCGCCATCGCCGAGGATCCGCCCTTTTCCGTGCGCGAGGGCGGCATGATCCGCGACGGCTACAACGAGGAGCTCGATTCCCTGCGCGAAATCGTGAACGGCGGCGCCGCTTTTCTGGAGAAGATCGAACGCGAAGAGCAGGAGCGCACCGGCATCAAAAAGCTGAAGATCGGCTACAACCGCGTGTTCGGCTACTACATCGAGGTGCTCAACACCTATAAGGACCTTGTGCCCGATAACTATATCCGCAAGCAGACGCTCACCAACTGCGAGCGCTACATCACCCCCGAGCTCAAGGAGCTGGAATCCCGCGTGCTCGGCGCGCAGGAGCGCATCGTAAAGCTGGAATACGCCCTGTTTTGCGAGATCCGCGAATTTGCCGCCGCCCGGCAGCTTGCCTTGCGGCAAACCGGCGACCGCGCCGCCGCGCTGGACGCGCTTTGTTCTTTGGCGCGGGTGGCCGAGGAAAACGGTTACGTGCGCCCCAACGTGGACCTTTCTGACGTGATCGAGATCCGCGAGGGCCGCCACCCCGTGGTGGAAAAGTTCCTCGAGGGCCTGCCCTTCGTGCCGAACGATACCTCCATGAACGGGTCCGACAGCCGCACCCTGATCATCACCGGCCCGAACATGGCCGGTAAATCCACCTATATGCGCCAAACCGCCCTCATCGTGCTGCTGGCGCAGATCGGCTCCTTCGTGCCCGCGGCCTCCGCCAGTATCGGCGTGGTAGACAGCATCTTTACCCGCATCGGCGCGGCGGACGACCTTGCCGCCGGGCAATCCACCTTTATGACCGAAATGAGCGAGGTGGCTTCCATTCTGGCCAACGCCACCGCCCGCAGCCTCATCATCCTCGATGAGATCGGCCGCGGCACCTCCACCTTCGACGGCATGAGCATCGCCCGCGCCGTGCTCGAATACGTGAACGACCCGAAGAAGATCGGCGCGAAGACCCTGTTCGCCACCCACTACCACGAGCTCACCGAGATTGAAAAAGAGCTGGCGGGCGTAAAAAACTATAACACGTCCGTGAAAAAACGCGGCGAGGAGATCACCTTCCTGCGCCGCATCGTGCCCGGCCCGGCGGACGGCAGCTACGGCATCGAAGTGGCAAAGCTGGCCGGGGTGCCCCAGAGCGTGGTGCGCCGCGCCAGAGTGATTCTGGAGCAGCTCGAGGCAGGCGAAGCCGTGGAAGCGCCCAAGGGCGCAAAGGCCGCCCCCGCCGAGGCGCAGGCCCCGGCAATGGATCTGTTTTCCGGGCTCAACAACGCCGTGATCGAGGAGCTGCGCGCGCTGGACCTCAACACCCTTACGCCCATAGAGGCGCTCACCAAGCTGTTTGAATTAAAGAATAAGATCGTGTGAACCGTATGGCTAAAATCAACGTACTTCCCAAGAGCATATCCGAGCTCATCGCCGCCGGCGAGGTGGTGGAGCGGCCCTCCAGCGTCGTTAAGGAGCTCACCGAGAACGCCATCGACGCGGGCGCCACGCAGAGCACCGTAGAGATCAAAAAAGGCGGCGCCGCGCATATCCGCGTGAGCGGCAACGGCTGCGGCATCGCCAAACGCGACGTGCCCACGGCCTTTCTGCGCCACGCCACCAGCAAGATCAGCTCCGCCGGGGATCTGGACCGCATCTTTACCCTCGGCTTCCGGGGCGAGGCGCTGCCCAGCATTGCCGCCGTGGCGAAGGTGAGCCTGCTCACCCGCACCGAAGCGGAGGAAACGGGCGCGTCCTACGTGATCGAGGGCGGGCAGGAGGTTTCCTTTGAAGAAGCCGGCTGCCCCAAGGGCACCACCGTTGTGGTGCGGGAGCTGTTTTTCAACACGCCCGCCCGCCGCAAATTCCTGAAAAAGGACGTCACCGAGGGCAATTTCGCCGCCGACGCGGTCACGAAAACGGCCCTGTCCCATCCCGAGATCCGCTTTACCTTCATCCGCGATGAAAAGCGGGTGTTCACCACGCCCGGCAACGGCGATCTGTTCGCCGCCGTTTACGCCGTATTCGGCAAAGAGGTCACACAGCAGCTGCTGCCGTGCGAATACGAATACGAGGATATCCGCGTTTCGGGCTATATCTCCTCTCCGCTGGGCAACCGCCCCAACCGGAGCATGCAGTATTTCTTCGTGAACGGCCGCTACGTGCGCATCCCGGCGGCGGCCCCGGCGCTGGACCGCGCCTATAAAAACAGCATCATGATCGGCAAGTTCCCCATGTGCTTCCTCTCGGTGGAGCTGCCCTTCGAGCACACGGACGTGAACGTCCACCCCGCGAAAACCGAGATCCGCTTTTCCGAGGAATCCAAGCTCTTCGAGGCCGTGTTTTACGCGGCGCGTTCGGCTCTCGGCAAGGGCGATACCGCCCGGCCCGAGGTGAAGCTCACCGGCCGCGTCGGGATTCTGGACGAAACGACCGCCGGCACGCAGATGTCCTTTGCGCAGCCGCCCGCGCCCGAAGCCCCCGCACAGTCCGTGACGCCTGCGGGCCCGCCGCCTTTTGCGGCCCCCGCGCCCACGGAAGAAAAAAAGAACGAACCCTTACCCACGGAAGAAAAGAAAAGCGTGACCGCGCCGCAGTCGCCCGCCGCGCCCGTGACCGCGCCCCCGACCCGGTCGAAAACGGAGTGGCTGCAAACCGCCGCCCCCGCACGAAGGCCTTCCGTTTCCATCGATATCGAATGGTCCGCGCCCGAACGCCCGCGCGCTTCCGGCGCCGTGCCGCTCAACGACGATACGGCGAAGCGGCGCGTTATGGAAGAGGGGCTCGCGCCCGCGCCCGTATCGAAGGAATCGTCCTCCGCAGCTTCGCCCGCGCCGGTTCCCGAACCGCCCGCGCCGCCCGCAAGGGATTTCGCGCGGGAGTTCAAAGCCCTCTCCGAGGGTGCGAAAAAGGCGGAAGCGCCGCCGGACGCCGCGAGAGTGATCGGCGAGGCGTTTTCTACCTATATCATTGCCGAGCTGGGCGATAAGCTCATCCTCATCGATAAGCACGCGGCCCACGAGCGCATGATCTTCAATTCCCTTTCCGCCGGGGCCGATTCGCAGATGATGCTCATGCCCCTTACGGTAACGCTCTCGGGCAAGGAATACGCCGCCGTGGCGGATAACCTCGGCGTGTTTGCGGAGGCCGGGTATGAAATAGAGGATTTCGGCGGCACCAGCGTGATCGTGCGCGCCTGCCCGCTGGCGCTCTCGCAAGAGGATATCGCCGCCATCGTGCGCGAAATGGCGGGTAAATTGGCGCAGGGCGATCAGCGCCCCGTGCCCGAAAAGCTCGATTGGCTGCTCAATTCCACCGCCTGCCGCGCCGCGATCAAGGCGGGGGACGATATGAAGCCCGAGGAAATGGAATATTTCGTGCGTCGGCTGCTGCAGGACGAAACGGTGCGCTACTGCCCCCACGGGCGTCCCGTGCTCTACGAGATCAAGCGCGCCGCGCTGGAAAAGCAGTTCGGCAGAACGGACTGATCGATAAGAAGGGAGGCCGCCCCGGCGGGTGAACGTATGAATAAAATTCCCGTGCTGGCGGTGGTCGGCCCCACCGCCTCCGGCAAAACCGCGCTGGCGGTATCGCTGGCGGAATATTACGGCGCCGAGGTCGTTTCCGCCGATTCCATGCAGATCTACCGGGGCATGGATATCGCCACCGCAAAGCCCGCCCCGGAAGAGATGCGGGGCGTAAGGCACCATCTGATCGATTTTCTCGATCCGGCCGAAAGCTACAGCGCCGCCGCCTTCTGCGCGGACGCCGCGAGGGCTGTTGCGGATATCGTATCCCGCGGCAGGCGGGTGATCCTGTGCGGCGGCACGGGGCTGTATACCGATTCCTTTTTATCGGGCCTGCGCTTTGAAGACGAGCCCGAAAACGAGGCGCTGCGCCGAAAACTGCAGGCGCGTAAAGAAGCCGAGGGGATCGGTGCGCTCTACGAAGAGCTGCGCGCGCTGGACCGGGAAACCGCCGCCGCCGTGCATATCAACAACGAAAAACGTGTGCTGCGCGCGCTGGAATTATACTATGCCACCGGCGAAAAGCCCTCGGCGGTGCGCGCCGGGGCCAAAGCGGCCGAGCCCCCCTACCGCAGCGAAACGATCGGCCTGTTTTTTGAAGACCGCGCCTTGCTTTACGACCGCATCAACCGGCGCGTGGACCGGATGCTCGCGGCGGGGCTTTTGGAAGAGGCGCGCGCTTTTTACGCGGGCCATCCCGCCGGTACGGCGGCGCAGGCCATCGGCTATAAAGAATTAAAGCCGTATCTCGATGGGGAACTCCCTTTGGAAACGGCGGTGGAAAACCTGAAGCGCGCCACGCGCCGCTACGCCAAGCGGCAGCTCACGTGGTTCGGCAGAAACGGCGGTATCCGCAGGATCTACAGGGACGGCCTTTCCGACGAAGAGGTGTTTGAGAAGGCGCGCGCGGCGGTAGACGATACCGGATTATTTTAACGGGAGGAAGAGAATATGGCGAATGCCGGAACCGAAAAAAAGAACAACATAAAAAGAAAAAAGCGCAGCATCACAAACATCGATTTTGAGCTGCGCTCGCCGCTCGTGCGCCGCATCCTTGTGATCGCGCTCATCGCTCTGGGCGTTGTGTTCGTGATCTATCAGGCGGCCTCCTTCGGGAAATCGCGCGTTTCCTCGCTGAATACGCAAACGGCGCTCACCCGTACCATTACGAAGAGCATCAATACCGAGGGCGTTGTGCTCCGGGAAGAGAGCATCCTCTCCTCCGCCGTGAACGGCACCGTGGTGCCCCGGGTGGAAAACGGCAGCAAGGTGAGCGCCGGCGACCCGGTGGCGGAGATCTTTGCCGCGCAGCGGGATGCCCAGTACCTGCTGGAGCTGGACGAGGTGAACGCGAGGATCGCGCATTACGAATCCATTCAGCTTCTCAATTCCGGCAATATTTACGAAAACAAAGATACGTATAACCAGAATATTTCGCAAACGCTGTTTTCGCTGATCGGCTGCATCGACCGCAACGACCTTTCGGGGCTCTCCGCGGCGGTGGAGGCGCTGAGCGTCAGCGTAACGAAAAAGCAGATCGTGATCGGCACGCCCGTGAACGTGGACGTGCGCCTCGAGGGGCTTTACCAGCGCAGGACCACGCTGGAAAGCTATATTTCGCAGGGCGCCGCGCTGCTTGCGGACCGCGCCGGGTATTACGTGGACCAGGCGGACGGCTATGAGAATATCGCCGATTACGCCGCCGTGCTCACCAGCACGCCCGAGGACGTGGCCGCGCTGCTTTCCGCGCAGCCGGGGCCAGTATCGCGCAATTTCGGCAAGCTGATCACCCAGTTCAACTGGTATCTGCTTTGCGCGGTGGACAGGGAATCCGCCGAGGCGCTCGAGGTCGGGCAGAAGGTGAATATCGCCCTTTCCGGGTATTCCGGCGGCATGCTCCGCATGCAGCTCGTGGCCATGAACGAGGGGGCGGACGGCCGCCTCGCGCTGGTGTTCCGCAGCAACCTGATGAACGCCGAGATCGCCTCGCTGCGCATGGAGGACGTGAAGATCTGCCTGGAGGAATACACCGGCTACCCGGTGGACCGCACCGCGCTGCGCACCGTGGACGGCGAAGTGGGCGTTTACGTGCAGGTGGGCAATATCGTGCGCTTCCGCAAGACGGATATCATTTACTCTGATGATTCCATCGTGATCGCCTCTCCCGGCGGCGGCAACGGCTACCTGAAGCGCTACGACGAAATCATTACGGAAGGAACGGATCTTTACGATGGAAAAATCATTGATTGACGCCCGCAAACGGGATATTGAAGAAAACTACAAAGAAATCGCCGAAAACATCGCCGCCGCGGCCGCGCGCGCCGGCAGAACGGCCGCCGAAGTCCGCCTGATGGCGGTCACCAAAACCGTGGAGCCCGTATTCATAAACCACGCGCTCTCATTGGGGGTGGACCTGATCGGCGAAAACAAGGTGCAGGAGCTCTTATCCAAGCTCGATTTTCTGGAGCCCGCAAACGTGGAAAAGCACCTCATCGGCCATCTGCAGTCCAATAAGGCGCGCAAGATCGTGGGCGTGGTCACCACGGTGCAGTCGCTGGACAGCGTCCCGCTTGCAAAGGAGCTGTCGCTCCGTTCCGGGAATGCCGGTGTGGAAACGGCTGTTCTGCTGGAGGTGAACGTGGGCGAGGAGGCCTCCAAAACCGGCTTTCTTTACGAGGCCGTAAAAGACGCCGCCGCCGAGATCGCGCTTTTGCCCGGGCTCCGGCTTCGCGGCCTGATGGCCGTGCCGCCGCTGGAGGCGGAGGAAAAGGAGCTGCGCGGGTATTTCGCCAAAATGCGCCGCCTGTTTGAGGATATGAAGCCGCTGTACCCCGGCTTCGATACGCTCTCTCTCGGCATGAGCGGCGATTACCCCATCGCCATAGAAGAAGGCGCAACGATGGTTCGCATCGGCAGCGCGCTGTTCGGCGCCAGAAGGTACTGAGTTTTTTTGCTTTTTTATTGACTTTTGTATATTATTTATTTTATAATATAAAAAATATTAAAAATATTTGAAAGGATTTTCTGTGATGGGTTTTTTCGATAAAATCAAAAAGGCGCTGGGGCTCGACAGCGACTACTTCGACGTGGACGAGGATCTGGAAGAGGAGGACGAGGAGGCTTACGAGCCCCCCAAGCCCGCCCGCAGAGAGCGCAGCGTCGGCGAGCGCGCCGAGCGCCGTCCCGCGCCCATGGCGCCCGGGGCCACCAAGGTGGTGGATATCCACACCACGGCCAAGCTGCAGGTGGTGCTGAAGAAGCCGGAGCAGTTCGACGAGGCCACCGCCATCGCGGACGAGCTTTTGGAGCGCCGCACCGTGGTACTGAACCTGGAAGCCACCGCGAAGGATCAGGCAGGCAAGCTGCTCTGCTTTTTGAGCGGCGTGGCCTATTCCAACGGCGGCAAGCTCAAGAAGATCGCCGCCAGCACCTATATCATCACTCCCTATAACGTGGACGTTATGGGCGACCTGCTCGACGAGCTTGAAAATAACGGCATGTTCTTTGTGTGAACCGCGCCCCGATACGCAAAAGGCAACACCCGAATGAATTTTCCGAATACTGAAAGGAAGTTACGATAATGCTTACACCCGCGCAAATCAGAAGTATGAGCTTCAAGCGTCTCGAGGGCGACGCCTACAACGCCGAGGAAGTAGATCAGGCGTTCCGGCAGCTTGCCGACGACTACGAAGAGATTTTTGCCGAAAACGGAAGCATGGTCCGCAAGCTGGGCGTATTGGCCGCAAAGCTTGAGGAATACAGAAAAGACGAGACTGTTCTGCGCGACGTGCTTTATAACGCCCAAAAGAGCGCGGATATGATCATCTCCGCCGCCAAGGACCAGGCCTCGCAGATCATCAGCGACGCCGAGGGGCAGGTGGAATCGATCCGCGCGGAGGCCGACGGCATCATCGACGAGGCGGTGCTGAAGGCCGAAAAGATCAACGCCGCCGCCGAGGCCGAGTATGCCAGCATCATTTCCTCGGCAAAGGTGCTTTCCGACGGATATCTCAACGCGGCCAAGGAAAGCGCGGAATCGGTGGAAAAGGAAACCGAGAAAACGGTGAACGACCTGATCGCGGATTGCGACCAGAAGGCCGCCGCGATCCTCGAAAGCGCCCAGAGAAGGGCCAATCAGCTGCTGGAGGACGCCAACACCGCGGCGGATTCCATCGTGGTGAACGCCGAGGGCGAGGCCGAGGATAAGCTGAAGGCCGCAAACGAACAAACGGAAGGCATCCTGAGCGAAGCGCGCGAAAAGGCCGATGCGGTCGTTGCGCAGGCGCAGGAGGAAGCCGACCGGCTCACGTCCGAGGCAAAAATCACCGCCGATGGCTTGACCGGGCTCGCGCAGAAGCAGTACGACGAAGAGCACGAGAAGCTGACTTCGTCGCTGGAGGAGCAGCGCGCGCAGGCGCTTGCCGAGCTCGAACGCTTTGTGAACGAAAAAACGTCGGCCGCCGTACAGGCGAAGGCCGAAGCGGACGCGCTCCTTTCCGGCGCAAAGGAAAAAGCCGATGGCCTGCTTTCCGAAGCGGCCGAAGAGGCGAGCGCATCGCTTGCCGGGGCACGGGAAGAAGCCGCCGCGATACTTGCGGCCGCCAAAGCCGAGGCGTCGGAGACCATCGCCGCCGCGCAGACCTATCGGCAGGAGGTCTATTCCAGAAGCGAATTCGTGCTTACCGACGCCGGCACCCGCGCCGATCAAATGCTCGATCACGCCCGCGCCACCTCCGAAACCGTGTTGGCACAGGCGCAGGAGAACGCCGAGAGCCTGATCGCCACCACCCGCGAAGAAGCCGAAAGCGTGGTTGAAACCGCAAACCGGAATTCCTTTATGCAGTATGAAGAGGCAAAGCTGCGCAGCGAGGCCTACGTGGAGGAGATCCGCAAAAAGACGGTGGAAGAGTATGAATCCACCGTGGCGCAGGCAAAGGCGCTGTATGGCGAGGCTTCCTCCGTGGCGGGCGAGATCCGCGGCGCGGCGCAGGCCCAGATCGCCGAGATCCTCGGCGGGGCGCAGCAAAAGGCGAACGAACTGATCACCGCCACCGCCGCTTACGCCGAATCCGCGCGCGCCGACGCCGAAGGCAAGGCAAACGCCGCGCTGAGCGAAGCCGATACCGCGGTGGAGCACATGCTTGTGGAAACCAAGCAGAAATGCGCCGCGATCCTGAAGGCCGCCAGAGCGGAGGCCGAAAACCGCGTGCAGCGCGCCGAGGCCGCTGCCAACGAATATTACCGCAAGTCTCAGAGCAGCGCGGCGGCGCTTTTGATCGCCGTGAACTCCGAGTGTGAAAAAATGATATCTCTCGCGCGCAAGCAGATGCCTTCGGATTCCGAGGTGCGCTACGCCGTGGGCATCCCTACGGACGTACCGCCGCTGCCCGCAGGTACGGACGCCGCCCGCGTGCTGGATGGAAACGGCATCGAGCACGGCATGAAGCTGGAAAAACCTGTTTTCGATCAGGACCCGCCCGAGATCGAGGCGGCTGTCGCCCCGAGATCCGCCCCCATTGCCGTGCCGCCCACCGTGGTGCCCGCCGCGCCGCAGGTCGACGTGCCTGCCGTAACGCAGGCCTTGGGTACGGATAAGATCTCGGTTGCCGTGCCCGAAATGCCCGAGGCGCCGGAGCTGCAGCCGGATTTCAGCGCTGCGGACGCGGACCTTGCCGGGGCTTTCGTGCCGCTTACCTTTACGTCCGGTATGCGCGCCGATACGGTGAAGGCGGCGGTGGACGCCGCCAATGCCGATACCGCCAAGGCGGTGGAGGCCGCAAAGGAACGCATTTCCCGCATTGCCGCCAACGCAATGGCCAATCAGCCCGCGCCCGAGATCCCCGCGCCTGCTGAAAAGGCGGAGGAGCCGCAGGCCGCCGAAGCCGCTGCGCCGCAGGCCCCCGAAGCGGCGGAAACCGCCGCGCCCGCAGAAGAAGCGCCCGCCGAGGAACCTCTCGCGGAGGAAGCGCCCGCCGAAACGGAACCGGCCGCGTCCGCGCAGGCCGAAGCCCCGAAAGCGGAGGAACCCTTCGAGGCGTTTGACGACGACGTGCAGAGCTTTGATTTTGAAGAAGACGACGTTTCCGTCGCCGCCTCCATCGCCGGAAAGATCAGCACGATGCAGGCGGAGAACGCCGCCGCCGAGGCTGCCGCCGAGAAGAAGACCGCGCCTGAGGCCGGGGAATACGAGCTTACCGCCGCTGTGGAAACGACGGCGGCAGCCGAAGAAGCCCCCGCCGCCGAGGA
>CAMVBR010000044.1 GCA_947165755.1 uncultured Clostridia bacterium | reverse complement strand
AAAAAGTGTGGAGAGGATCGGCGAAGAAAACGACGAAAGCCGCGAGACGGTGCGTAGGCTGATTCGTCTGACAGAGCTGATCCCGGAGCTGCAGGAGCTCGTGGACGATCGTCGCATTGCGCTCGGCCCCGCCGTGGAGCTCTCATATCTGCCGGAGGATATGCAGAGGGCTGTTTACGGTTACTATGCCGAAAACGAAGTGACGCCCTCCTATTCGCAGGCAAACAAGATGAAGAAGCAATCGGCGGCGGGGACACTCACCCCGCAGGCAATGACGGATATTCTGAATCAGCCAAAACCGAATCAGGTAGAAACGCTTAAAATTCCCATGGAAGACGTGCGCAAGTACCGTCCGAATTACTCAGTACAGCAACTTCAGGATTTCATCCGAAAAGCCTGCGAGCACTACGCAAAGTATCTTCGCAACCGCGACCGCGGCGCAAGATAATTCCAATTCACAAAAAAGGTTATGGCGGAAACATTCTGCTTTAATTATTCACACTAAGCCATAACCTCCATTTTTTAAGAATCCAATAATGGAGGTTATACGATGGAAAACCAAAACAATATGCTTTATCACGTAATGTTTCAAGGCTACCCAGACGTTGTGAACGTGCCGCAGCTTTGCGAGATGCTGGGCGGTATCAGCGATAAAACCGCTTACCGTCTGTTGCGAAGCGGGAAAATCAGAAGTCTGCTCGTCGGGAAGAAATACCTGATCCCGAAGCCTTACGTGATCGACTATCTGGTTGGTGACACCGCAAAATCCCTTGCGTGAAACCGCCCGCACATTTGAAAAAACAAAAAAATCCCATTATACTGCTGATGTCGATGGCAGATGGGAAATCTGAAACTGCAACAGGAGGATAAATATGATAGCAGCTTATCTCAGAGATCGAAACGGGGTCTATTACACGGACCTCAGATACACCGACGCCGACGGAAACCGCCGGCAGGAATACAAGAGCACCGGGCTGAAGGTGAAGGGCAACAAACACCGCGCCGAGGATATACTTGAAGAGCGCAAGCTGGCGCTGGAAAAGAAGCTATTGATCCAAAACGACCCGGAGGCGGCGATACGGGCCGAAAAGGAAATCGGGTTTACGACGTTTCTGCGAAATTGGCTTGAAATCGTCAGACCCACGGTAGAGCCGACCACCTTCGGCGCGTACAATTCGGGCGTCACAAAGCGCATTATCCCGTATTTTGACGAAAAGCATCCCAATCTCAGGCTCGTGGACCTCACGCCGAAAATGATTCAGGACTATTACACCTACGAGATGAAGCACAACGGCGTCAGCGCCAACACGGTCAAGCACCGTCACGCCAATATCCACCGCGCGCTGCGGTACGCGTTCAAGACGGGGCTGATCGACGTCAATCCCGCAGATCGCGTGGATCTGCCGAAAAAGGACGTTTTTGAAACCGAGCCCTACAACGAAAAGGAAATGATGCAGCTTTTTGAAGCGGTGAAGGACACGCCGTTGGAGCTGATCGTGATCCTTACCGCTTTCTACGGTCTGTGCCGCGAGGAGGTACTGGGGCTGAAATGGAACGCGATCGATTTTGATAAAAGGACGATCACGATCAAAAACGTGGTGACGGAGGCGTTTCTGGACGGCAAATGTCAGCTGATCGAAAAGAACCGCACGAAGACGAAATCCAGCTTTCGCACGCTGCCGCTGGTTCCGCAGATCGAAAGCCTGCTGCGTCACGCGAAGGCGCAGCAGGAGGAATACCGGGAGCTTTGCGGCGATTGCTACAATACGGAATACCTCGATTACGTCAACGTCAACCCCCTGGGGGACCTCATCAAGCCGGGTTACGTCTCGCAGCAGTTCCCGTTCTTTCTCAAAAAAGCGAGGCTGCGGAAGATCCGCTTCCACGATCTGCGGCACTCCTGCGCCACGCTCATGTACGCAAAGGGCGTTCAGCTCAAGGATATGCAGCTTTGGCTCGGGCACAGCGATATTTCCACTACGTCCAACATTTATACGCACCTGGATTTTGACTCAAAGCTGGACTCCGCGAATGCGATTCTTGGTGTTTTAACGGAGGTGAAAGCCGATTAGGTGTCAAACGGACTGTCACAAAACAAAATAAAGCCGTCTCAAAAAGCCGATAAGTGATGCGCGGCTTCAAACACTCAGTTTTTTTGAACGACAAATCCGGCATGAGAAGGCGCATGGGACCATGAAACGGAAAAAGTCCCGAAAACCGTTATACAGCAACGATTTTCGGGACTTCCGATGGTGCCGGTGACCGGGCTCGAACCGGTACGGATTTTACTCCGAGGGATTTTAAGTCGTGTCGTTTCATCGGAACTTGAAGGAACATAATATGCAGTTCGCGGTACTTGCCGCACTTGAAAATGGCTTGATATATAAGCGGAACGAAGCGAAATCGTTAAAAAACTCTTGTGCTATAAGCGTTTTGGGCGATTTCGGAAATTGGAAGAAAAAATGAAAAAACGGAGGTATGTTGGAGGTGCATAGCACGGTATACCTCCGGCAACAGACGCAGTTTCTGTTTCTGACATCGTATTCTTCTGCCGTCAAATAACAAATAAGAAGGAATACGACATGACAAATATCGGCTTGACTGAAGAAAAGCTCTTTCACTTATATAAAAAATATCCCGACGTGGTGACGCTTCCACAAATGTGTAAGATGCTCGGCGGCATCGGAGACAGCACCGCAAGAAAGCTTTTGCGAGGCGATCATGTGGAGCATTATGTTATCAAGGGTACCTATTACATCCCAAAGAAATGTGTAGTCGATTACGCTCTCAGTGAGCACTATGCGTATTACAGCAAAAAGCTGAAAGCAAAACTGCCTCCCCATCTTTTGAAGGGAGGCGGGAAGAATTGACCTTCCTTGAAACCTTTTTCTTCGGCAACGTTGATCCCCAGTCGCGGGCGGTAAAACCCGGCAGCCGCGCGGACAAGCTGAGAATTTACATTACGGATCACTTGCCGGAAATAGAAAACGCCCTGCCCGATGAACAGCGCGGTGTGCTTGAAAAAATCATGGACGCGCAGGGCGAGTTGGATACGATCTCTGAGCTGGACAGCTTCATTGTCGGCTTTCGGCTCGGCGCTGCATTTACGTACGATACGTTCGTGAATACGGACACCCCATACCGCGACCTCACAGAAAAACTGTAACCCGCACATTCGACTTGCCTCCGCTTCTTTGGTAGAATAAAAACACCAAAGGAACGGAGGCGTTTATATGAAAGAAAAAACAGTCAAAATGAAGTTTACTGGCTTCGAGTGCAATCTACTGATCAACGGTATCTTTGAATGGCGGAATATGCTGTTGGAACAGGGTAAGCCGACGGAGGACGTCGACGTGCTGATTCTCAAAATCATCAACAAAGCGGAGTGTAAATAAAATGGAAAAATATAAGATCGACGAACGCACGGGATGGGAATATGAGCTGAAGAGCGATTATTATTACCCAACCGGCAGAATCATGAAAAACGGCATGCTGACGCCGATTGAGTTACCGGAAGATGACGAGCCCGATACGGAATGTCATATCGGAGTCTGGGGCCGACGGCATTTGCGCTTTATCCGCCAACACAAAAAATCGCTGTATCTCGATCTTTTTCTCTCCGGCAAGTTAAACGCCTACCTTGCAGATGTCAACGCACAGGCAGACGATATGTTTGCCCGGCTCGTAATAGAAATGGCAGCGTGCGAGGGCGTGAACGAACAGCTCAAAGCGGAAGCTCAGATGCGTTGGGTGGGGCTGATGAATTCGATCCGTAATCGGGCAATGGAGATCGTGAACCATGAATTGATTTTTATGCAGTAATTTTTTTGTTTATTTCATGTACCGTCGCAGGTAGGCAGACAGTATTCGGCTTAGTGTTTCGCGAATTTCGATCTTGCCATCAGTAAGGCACCATTCAAAGACGCACCCCTTGACGATCGTGCAGATATCCATACAGATCTGGTGCGCGTCGGCATCCGCTTTGATCACGCCCGCCTTTTTCGCAAGAAGCATATCGGTTTCATTTCGTACCATGACCGTGCCCTTCGGGAAAACGCCTTCCTCCTCACCGAGATCCGTATCGCAGAAAAGACGATATTCGCAGATTCCTTCTTGTGATTACAACTGAACAAAGTCCGAAGAGCCTTATGAGCGTGGAATATGTTCTCAGCTATTTTCCTTGTTGATTATTTCTTCCGCTATAACGCGGCGGGTGACGCAACGATTCATGGCCAGTTTTTCAATATAACGGTGCGCTGTGGGTTCGTCCATGCCGTGCCGGTCGATCAGCAGCCACTTGGCGCGATTCACAAGTCGGATCTCTTCCATCTTTTCTTCCAGCGTTTGCGTTCTCTTTTCAGTCTTCCGCAATCGTTCTCGGGCGGCAATCAGCCACGAAAGGGCAGTTTGCACCAATGTTTTTGATAACGGTTTACGCAGTGTAAAAACACCATAGGTCGAGACGCGGGCTGTAACGTCTTCGTATGTTTCAGACCGCAGAAGAAGCAGTGAAACTGTCTCTCCACCGTTCCCAGCGTCAATGGCAAAGCGAATACCTGGATCATCCGGAAGAGGAGAATTTACAATCACAATATCATATGCACGCTGCGCAAAGGCGCGCTTTGCTGCGCTCACGTCCGACGCCGTTTCCGACGTAAACACAGAAACGGGCAGCAATTCGCTGAGTGCCGTGTTCAGGCTTTCCGCAGAGGAAACAAGTAACACGCTATATACTCTTTCGGGCATCGTCATAAAATCTCCCCCCCTTTCTCCGAATAGGTCAGCTGTTTCAGATCCCGCAATAGGCATTCACAATACAATCGGGCAGGCAACCGCGGATAAAGACGCTCTCTTCAGCGATTTTTTTTGCATCGCCAAGTGTTTGCGGCAGACGACGGAACCCGGATAGCTTATCCGGATTGACGCTGAACAAATTGAAATCGGCAGACTCTGGCAACGGCAGTTTATTTTCTATTCCGTCAAGCGCGGCATAAATCATCAGCGCAAACGCCAGATACGGATTGGACGTCGGATCGGGAGATCGGAGCTCCAGCCTGCGGTATTCGCCCTCGGCAGCGGGGATACGAACCAGCTGTGAACGGTTTTCTTTGGACCATGAAACAAATGCAGGTGCTTTCTGTTGCCCCAGACGCAGATACGAATTTTCGGTGGGATTCAGAAATACGGTCATCTCTTCAATATGCGCGAGAATGCCGGCGATTATATGGCCGAATACGGCCTCGCACTGTACAGGTCGGACGGAGAGGTTAATGTGGAATCCGTTCCCAGACGATCCTTCGAGCGGCTTGGCGGAAAAATCGGCATGGTAGCCGTTGCGGTGCGCAACGGTTTTTACTGCAGTTTGAAAGAGCATCGCCTGATCCGCCGCCGTTAGGGCGTCCGCGTAGCGGAAATCGATTTCGTTCTGCCCCGGGCCCATTTCGTGGTGTGAACTCTCTGGGTGCAGCCCCATTTGCTCCAGCGTAAGGCAGACCTCTCTGCGGACGTTTTCTCCCCTGTCCTCAGGCGCGATATCCATATATCCCGCCTGATCGCAGGGAATTTTTGTCGGCTGCCCGTTCTCATCCAAGTGAAACAGATAGAATTCCTGCTCTGCACCGAAGGAAAACAAAAAACCTTTTTTTTCTGCTGCGGCAACTGCGTTCCGCAGCAGTTCGCGGCAATCTCCGGCAAAGGGTGTTTCATCCGGGTACGTGATATGGGAGATCATGCGCACAACACGTCCGTGTTCCGGTCGCCAAGGCAGTACCGTGATGGTTTCGGGTTCGGGGTGCAGAAACAGATCGCTGTGCGTTTCGTCACCGAATCCTGCGATGGAGGATGCGTCAAACGCAATGCCGTATCGGAAAGCGCGGGGCAGTTCCTCGGGCATGATGGAAATATTCTTCTGTTTGCCGAATATGTCGCAGAAAGCAAGCCGTATGAACTTGACATCCTCCTCTTGCATATACTGCATGATCTCATCATTGGAATATTTCATGGTAATCCTCCTCAATTCGCAACATACATCTGCCGGTAGGGATTCGCAGAATCCGGTGTGATCACGGTAAACGGCGCATTCAATACAATGGAGATATCATAGTCGAAAGCAGAGCAGAAATCGTGCAGAAGTATTTTGAGTTCCGCAAGGTCCGTTTCTTCCGCGGGGCGGGCCGTCACCTGCTGCGGGAAGGTAATATCTTCGCAGTCGGAACGAAGGAACATTTTGCCTCCGTGCATGCCGGTACAGGGGAAATTGCCGACGATCCGCTCATTTTCCTCGCCGAGCCCCAGCACGATAATCACGCCGCCGGCCTGATATTCGCCCAGAAAGCTGCCTGCCGTGCCGCCGATCACCATTTGCGGAATCTTATCCTGATAGGCTTTCATGTGGATCCCTGCGCGATATCCGGCGTTTCCTTTTACCAGAATTTTTCCACCGCGCATGGCGTATCCGGCGGCGTCGCCGATATTCCCGTGGACCACGATCTTCCCGGCGTTCATCGTATCGCCCACAGCGTCCTGCGCGTTGCCGTAAATGGTGATAGACGCGCCGTTTAGATATGCGCCTAAGGCGTTCCCCGGCGTTCCTTTTATCAGGATCTCCCGGTCGGAAAGTCCCGCGCCGATAAAACGCTGTCCGCAGCAGTTTGTAAGCTCGCAGCGATCCTGTACGGTTTGCAGCTTACGGTTGATTTCTTTATGATCCATTCCCGCGGCGTCAAACTGCAGCATCTTTCTTGCCTCCAAACATAGTTTTTCTTTTTTGTTCTGAAAAAGCGGCAGAGGTCGCGCTTTTTTTCATCCGTTCAAAATCGATCTGCTCCAAGGGGATTTGCTCCCTGATCAGCGATGTATAAAGTCCCGCGCGCTCGGTTTTTTCAATCAGTATGAACCCTTTCAAGAAGCCGTCTTTTATAAAAAACGTTTTGCTTCCGGCTTCATCCGATTCCTCATAAACGTCGCCTGTATAGGTTCCCGCCGTCATTACGTGCAAGCCGAAAAAACCTATCGCGTTCATGGGGATCGCGTTATTGAACACCGCGTCTCCTCCAGCCATGTTGACGCCTGCCGTAAAGCCCTGCATATAGGCGTTTGGCATAATGGCGAGCACGCGCTTTTCTCCGCAGGAAGCGTCCGTTCCTTCTGCGCAGTCGCCGGCGGAGAAAACGGACGGAAAGGAAGTTTGCATTCTGTCGTCAACGCAGACGCCGCGGTTCACTTCACCCCCGGCTTTCTGAACCAATTCTTTGTTCGGCCGGACCCCGACGGCAAGCACAAGAATATCAAAGGGAACGCATTCTCCGTTTTGCATCAACGCCGTATGCCGGTCAAATTGTTTCACACTGTTTTTGAGCAGAAAGCGTATGCCGTTAGCTTCAAGGTGCCGCTGTACTGCGGCGGCCCGTTTTGCGTCGAGAATACTGGAAAGAATTCGGTCTGAAAGGTCGCAGACCGTAATATCTCCAACACGGTCACGTAACCCCTCGGCGCATTTCAAACCGATCAATCCGGCGCCGACAATGAGGACTTTTTTCTTTTTATCTGTGTCCTTTTCCAACGCGAAAGCATCGTCAAGCGTGAAAAATGAATATTTGTGTTCGACGGTTTCCAGTCCTTCAAACGGCGGTACGAAAGGAGAGGAGCCCGCCGCGACGCACAGCGCGTCGTAACAAAGGGGATCTCCCGAAGCCAGCGATACCTTTTTTTTCTGCGCGTCAATTGCCGTTGCTTTTTCTCCGTAAAGAACGCGCACCCCGCTCTTTTTATAGAAATCGATTTCACGGTAGCGCATCCGGTCGGGATCTGTTTTTTCCTCAAGATAATAGGAAATCAGAGGCCTGCAATAAACCGCATACGGTTCTTCCGAAATAACGGTGATCCCGCCGTTTTGATCGAGACTCCGTATTCCCTCTATGCAGCCTGCCGCGGCAACGCCGTTTCCGATAATCACGTATTGCTTCATTGTGATCCCTCCGTTTCTTCATATACGATCGCGCCGTTCGGGCATCCGCTGACGCAAGCCGGAGCGCCGAAGGCGTTTTGCAGGCAAAGCTCGCATTTTTGCATGAGCCCGTCTTCTCCGGCGGCAAGCGCGCCGTAGGGGCATACGAGCACGCAGGTAAGGCACCCAACGCATTTTTCGCGGTCGATCTTCACAACGCCTTCATTGTGGGTTATCGCCCCCGCGATACAACTTTTCAGACAGATCGGGTCCTCGCAGTGGCGGCACGAAACAGCGTAGGTAATCTTCTCTCCACCCTCTACATGGATGCGGGGGTAGATCGGTTTGCCCTTCAGCGCCAGAACCATATCGGATTCCCCGGAATTGGCAAAGGCGCAGTTGTATTCGCATAAATGACAGCCAAGGCACCATTCTTCTTTTACATAGATCCGCTTCATCTTTTTATTCCCCCGCATGGGAGATCCCGAGGATCTCCAGTTCCTTCTGCGTAAGCCCAACGCCCCGCAGCATCAGCCGGTTTCCGCGCAGCGCTTCCACGGAATTGATGCCCATGCCGCCCATCAGTTCCATGATCTCGTGCCGCCAGGCGTTCATAAGATTCACAAGCCTCTCGCTGCCCTGGGTGGGGTTCAGCCGTTTTACAAGCTTCGGTTCCTGTGTTGCAATGCCCCAGTTACATTTGCCGCTCTGGCAGGTGCGGCACAGGTGACAACCAAGCGCCAACAGCGCCGCCGTAGCAATGTAACAGGCATCCGCGCCCAGAGCCAGCGCTTTGACCACGTCCGCGGCACTGCGTATGGACCCGCCGATGACCAGCGAAACGTTCCCCCGGATGCCTTCATCCCTGAGGCGCTGATCAACGGCTGCCAGCGCCAGCTCAATGGGGATGCCCACGTTGTCACGGATGCGGGTGGGGGCAGCGCCGGTGCCGCCGCGAAATCCGTCGATGGCGATAATATCTGCGCCGCTGCGTGCGATGCCGCTGGCAATGGCGGCAATATTGTGCACCGCCGCCACCTTTACGATGACGGGCTTTTTGTACCGCGTCGCCTCCTTCAGAGAAAAAACGAGCTGCCGCAGATCTTCTATAGAATAGATGTCGTGATGCGGCGCGGGCGAGATCGCGTCCGTCCCCTCCGGGATCATCCGGGTGCGGGAAACGTCGCCCACGATTTTTGTGCCGGGCAGATGACCTCCGATACCGGGCTTGGCCCCCTGTCCCATCTTGATCTCAATAGCAGCGCCTGTTTCAAGATACCCTTCGTGCACGCCGAATCGGCCGCTCGCGACTTGCACAACGGTATTCTTGCCGTATGGATAGAAATCATCATGCAGTCCTCCTTCGCCGGTGTTGTACAGAATGCCGAGCTGCGCTGCAGCTTTTGCCAATGATGCGTGGGCGTTGTAGCTGATGGAACCGTAGCTCATGGCGGAAAACATGACGGGCATACTCAGTTCGATCTGCGGCGGCAGCGTTGGTATTAGATTTCCGTCGGCGTCGCGGGAAACCTTTTCCGGCTTTTTGCCGAGGAAGACGCGGGTCTCCATCGGCTCGCGCAGGGGATCTATGGGTGGATTTGTGACCTGAGAAGCGTTGATAAGGATCTTATCCCAATAGACCGGCAGCGGCTTGGGGTTGCCCATGGAAGAGAGCAGCACGCCGCCGGAATTGGCCTGTTTATAGATTTCCTGGATCGTTCCGTGATCCCAGTTGGCGTTTTCACGCAGGCGGTTGGGGTTTTGAACGATCTTCAGCGCGTGGGTCGGACAAAGGGAAACGCAGCGCTGACAGTTGACGCACTTCGTTTCGTCGCTGACCATCAAGCCCTTTTCCCCGAGAAACGTGTGTACCCCATTGGCGCACTGACGCTCGCACACGCGGCAGGCAATACAGCGCGCGTCGTTTCGGATTACGTCGAATTCAGGCGTAACGAAGATCCCATTCATAGCTGCACCCCCTCCTTAACGCGGATGACGACCGGCTCGCCGCCGGCGGGCGCCCGGACGTTTTCCACATCCGGTTCAATCCGCCGGATGGCCGCCTCTTCGCTGGCGATATAGACTCTGTCGCCTTTTTCTCCCACCACCATACTACGCAGCTTCAGGCGGTCGTTGAGCGCCATCAGCCCGCCTTCAAAACCAAGTACGATGGAGAAGGGGCCCGTGATCAACAGGCTCGGAAAGACGGTTCGCAGATAGATATGCTTTTCTTTATCCTTCAGATCCGTTTTTCTGTCGATCGTCTCCCAGAAAGGCGCGGCAATCACCCCGGCTGTCTCGTTCAGCGTCAGCCCCTGCCGCCGCAGCAGATAATCCATAATATAGGTGATCACCTCGGTATCGGTTTGTAAGGTGCACTGGTAACCGAACATTTCGATATAACGGCGGTTGGCGTCGTAGGAAGAGATCTCGCCGTTGTGCACCACGGAATAATCGAGCAATGAGAAGGGATGTGCGCCGCCCCACCAGCCGGGCGTATTGGTGGGGTATCGTCCGTGGGCCGTCCAGGAATAGCCTGCGTATTCTTCCAATTTATAATAGATGCCCACGTCTTCAGGGAAGCCAACAGCCTTGAAAGTACCCATATTCTTCCCGCTGGAAAACACGTATGCGCCCTTCATCTCCGTGTTGATCTTCATTACCGTGCGCACCACGAATTCCTTTTCGTCCAGCTGCAGATCCGTCAGCACCGACTGCAAAGGCGCGACAAAGTACCGCCATATAATCGGTTCATCTGTGATGGCAGGGATCTTGCGGGTTGGTATTCGTTCGGAATGGTAGATCTCGAACCCGGTTTTCAGAGAGGCCTCGCAGGTCTTGCGCGTATCGCGGCAGTCAAAGAATAAATGCAGCGCGTAAAAATCCTTATATTCCGGGTAGATTCCGTAACCGGCAAATCCGCCGCCCAGTCCGTTGGAGCGGTCGTGCATCGGCTCCATGGCGTGGATCATGCTTTCGCCGGACATCCGCTCCCCATCTCTTGCAATCACCGCAGCGATCGCGCAGCCGGAGGGGATCCGGACCTGTCCTTCTGTTGGTCTCATAGCTGTTCCTTCTTTCCGATTATCCGATTGAAAAAAGAAAAAACGCCCATTTTTGCACGAAGATTTCGCGCAAAAATGAACGTCTTTGCTCATTATTTGCATTATACGCCTGATTTTTTCTTCCGTCAAGTATGAAATGGGCCAAACAAAAACGGAATGTTTCCAAAAAACAAATTCAGAATTCCTGTTTTTTTGTCACATTTTGTCAAACTTTTCACGATCAACGAAAAATATATTGACAAATCTCCGGGTCGGCGTATAATAAAAGGCAGAAAAGGCAAAGGCGTCTTTGAACAGGCTTGTTCAAGGACGTTTTTCTTTTTGGTTTGAAAAATTTATAAATAAAGGCAAAGGCGTCTTTTCCTTCGCGGCGAACGGTCCGCGATCGAAAAGGCGCTTTTTCTTTTGCTAAACGAAGGAGGATATTAAAATGGAAACGATCAAGGATTATTTCGGCAGTCTTGTGTTTGACGACAGGGTCATGAAGGCGACGCTCCCGGCGAAGGTGTACGCGTCCCTGCGAAAAACGATCGACGAAGGCGTCGAACTCGATATCGGCCTTGCAAACGCCGTGGCCTCCGCCATGAAGGACTGGGCTGTGGCAAAGGGCGCCAC
>CAMVBR010000043.1 GCA_947165755.1 uncultured Clostridia bacterium | reverse complement strand
GCGCTGCGGGCCGCCATCGGGATCGATACGTTGAGCGCCTATCAGCTTTGGCTTGCGGATCTGAACGGCAGCGGGGGCGTGGATACCGGCGACGCCCGCGCCATTCTGCGCATCGCCGTCGGGCTGGATCCGCTCCCCGCACTCCCGAAGCATGCCGACCACGTGTGGGATGCGGGCGAAATTACGGTTGCCCCCGGCTGTGAAACAGAGGGTGAAAAAAGCTTTACCTGCACCGTTTGCGGTGAAAAACGCACCGAAACGCTCCCCTCCAAGGGCGGTCATCAATGGAACGACGGCGAGGTAACAGTCGCCCCCGGCTGTGAAACAGAGGGCGAAAAAAGCTTTACCTGTACCGTTTGCGGCGAAACGCGCACCGAAGCCGTGCCCGCAGTCGGCCATGCGTGGGAATTGTTTGAAGTAATCACGTTCCCCACATGGCAGAGGAACGGCATGGGAACGTATCGCTGTTCCGTATGCGGTATCGAAAAAACCATGTCGATCCCGGCGACGGGCGAGAACCGGGAAGACGACCGCGCCGACCGCCTGCTTGCGTTTATGAAGGCGCACGGCGAGACGGACGGGTCGGTGACCGTTTACAGGTTTACCGTATCTGACGCAGTTTATAAGCTTTCTTTTGACGAAGCCATGCCGGAAAACGGCTTTTTATATACGTTTGATCATGCGGAAAAGGTGAGCTTCGGCGAATTCGGGAGCAATACCTATTCCGATTATTCTTCGCTCACGCTGCTGCCGCCGTTTTCTTCTTTTGAAGGAACGACCCGATTCAAAATAGATAAATTAACGTATCTGGAATGTACGTTTACGATCCCCGATCCGGCAAGGTTCCGTACCCAGAATCAGGTTCTTGGATTGGAAATATCGGTTATAAAAAACAACTTCGGTTTGGCGGAGAAAGCGATTCTCAAAGAAGTCGGCACGGGGCTGCAGAGCTTCCTTTATGCGCTGGAAGAGAATCTGAAAGAGAACGAAGCGGATTTCAGCGTATATACAGATCTCGGCTTTGCGCATCTGGACGAATGGAAGCCGGAATAAAATAAGAAAACGGCGAGCCGTGAAACGCCGTCTGAAGGAAAAACAATATGGTCACAATAGAGAATCGATGCCGTTTCCCGGTGTTCCTTTTATCCGGTAAAAACGAAACGCGCATAGAACCGGGTTCGTCCCTTTCGTTGGCTCTGCCCGAAGGAGACGCGCGTTTTTCTGTCAGCCATAAGAAAAGCAGCTATGATCGGCTGCATACGTTTCATATCTTCGCGGACGTAAACGTAAGCCTTTCTTCGGCGGCGGATGCGGAAACGGTCTCGGTCACCGAGTTTCATCAGTATAACGGCGCCTATAACGAAGTGCATGCGCTTCGGCTGACGGGCTGCGTGGGGAAATACGATTGCGCCTATTTCGTGCCGGATGCGGCTTTGCTGAAAAAAAGATATGCGAAAAAGCAGAGAGCAAAGATCGTTTCCGACGTTATTTCCGAATTGTTTATTGCGGTCGTCTCCGCCGCGGGGTTCTGGTTCGTATTAAAATATTTCTTCCCCGCGCTCAAAACCGTGGTTTTTCTGGGGCTCGTCGCGCTGTGGCTGATCGTTTCGCTTTTAATCGGTTTTCTGCTCAAACGCCTTTTCAAAAAGACGTTCCGAAAGCTGAAAAACGCCGAGCGGGAGGACGAAACGGATTTTTATAACTGTTTCGATCCCGCGTATCTGCATACGATCGTCAACCGGGAGGTTGTTTCTTGAATCTGATAAAAAAGAAAACAGAATCCCTGCGCTACGTAAAAAACGCCGCGATATCAGAGGATTACGCGCTGTTTTGTACCGGTAAAAAAGTGATCGTCTGCGATCATCGGCTGCAACCGGTGCGGGTGTTTGAACCGCTCCGGCAGGTGTATTCCGCCTGTATTTCTCCCGATCAGACCAAAGCGCTTTTCGTTTCGGAAAAATCCCTTTTCTATATCGCCGATCTCATAGACGGTTCCGTTGCCTGCAGCCGGTTCCTTCCCCCATATAACGACGACGTTGACGGCGTCGGCTGTTGGGATCGGGGCGGCGCTTCGGTGATCATTCCCGCGCAGAACAAAAACACCATGTGCTCCGTGGTAAGGCGCTATCCCGTCGGTGAGCTCAATACCTATGAGGACGTTTTTTCCGGCAATTACCGTATTACCTACGTTGCATACGTGGAATCCGCTCAAAAGCTCTTATTTGTGGGATCGGATCTTGATAAGTATTTCCATTTTGAAGCGGAGCGTTGGTTTATGGCGTGGCACGACGGCGGCAAAACCGATATCATATACCTGAGAGGCAACGATACCGGCGTAGAGAAAACGGCGGTCAACGAAAAAGAACAGATCATCACCGTATTTTCAAACAATAAAGTCAGCGAATACGGGTTCGATGGGCGGCTATTGTCTCAGTCGTCCCTTGCGGATCATTACGCGGAAAAGGGAAAGTCCTTTCACCCGCTTTTTATCAACGAAACGGTTTATAAAACGGTGCCCGTGGGCGCAAACGGCGATTGCCTTGTGGGAACAAGCAAAGCAATCGCGCTTGTAAACACAAAACAAAATACGGTTACAAAACGGATCCCGGAAGCCTTCGGCGTTTACGATATCCGCGTTCTGGAAAACAATATCGTTTTGTATGCAACCGGTTCGGGCGTAAAAGCGGCCGAGCTGACAGATCAGAAAAACGGAGGACTGGAAACATGAATTTTTATCAATGTGAGATCGCCGGTGAAAACTATATCGGTTTTATTACGTACGCGCTTCGTACCAGCGACAAATTCAGCTTTTTCATCCCGCACCTGAACGAGCTCTCGCCGGAGGAAAAACAATTCCGGGATGACGTAAAGGGACGTTTGGAGCTCGATCCCGCCGCCGAAGCCGAAAACGAAGCGGCGATGAACGGGGAGGTTCAGGGCTATCTGCGGGAAATGCAAAAAAGAACGGCGGCGCTTGCGGGCGATATCCTGAAAACCGATCGGGCGTATTCCTATCTGGGCTCTGCGTACGGCCATTTGTGCGAGCGCTATTGGGTCTCGGCTGCCGGAGGCTCCGCAAAAGATTTTCTGCTGTCTGAAAGCAATATTTTTGCGTGGCGTTATCCGTATGCGCCCGAGGACCTTGCCTTCTTCCGTGGCGATACGGTCTGGTGCCGCACGGTTGCGCATGAAAAGACGATCTTCTTTACCGGGATCTCCGAACAGGAAGCGGCGCTGATCCAAGGGCAGTGGATCGTAAAGAAAGAAAAATAATCAGCCGTTTTGTGAGTCGGTTTGCTTTCCCAAACGTTCGGGTGAAAGTTACGGTTGTATTTTCAGAACGATCGTGGTATACTTCTATTGAAAGCATTGTCGGATGGGAGGTTTTTCAATGTGCACGCAAAATCAGCTTTACAGAATAACGCATCGCATCGCCGATGAAGCAAAGCTGAGGCTCGGCAACAGGCTGGAGGCGGTTGTGCTTTACGGCTCTTATGCGCGCGGCGATCATGACGAGGAATCCGACGTCGATATCATGGTTCGGGTGATCTGCGCAAAAGATGAACTCGGCGCCTATCGGCATATCCTCTCCGACGTAGCAAGCGAGCTCTCTTTGGAATATGATATTACGGTTTCCGTTACTGTTGTGGATTCCGAAACATTTCATCGGTATCATCGGCATTTGCCGTATTTTGAGAACGTAGAACGGGAGGGGATCCGGATTGCTTGATCAGGAGTTTATTGAGCTCTCACAGATGCAGCTGCAGCGTGCAGAGGAGTTATTGAATGAAGCCTCCGCGTTGATTTCTTTCGGGGCGTATAATTCTTCCGTAAACCGTTCCTATTATGCAGCCTTTCACGCGATGAAGGCTGTGGAGGCGCTTGATAATTATGATTCCAAGCGTCATGCCGGGGTGATTCAGTATTTTCGGCAGAATTACATTAAACCCGGTTTGTTTGACAGGGCTTTATCCGGTATGATCGATCGGCTTCAGAATGCCCGCGGCGATAGTGATTATAACATTACGGTCCGCTTTTCGTCAGAGGATGCGAGCGCGTATCAGAAAGAAGCGGTGTTCATTGTTGCTGCAATTCATGCGTATCTTCAGGTAAAATATGCCGATACTTCTATCTCCTGACGTATCATAGCCTTAACGAAAAATACAGGGAACGGTGTTCCTTGTCTTGCCTTGAAATACCGGCAATGGGAATGAAGACCATGTGTGAAATGAAAAAGAACGCACCGGGAAACCGGTTGAAAAGAACAATTCCAACAAAGCGTTTGCAATTTCGTCCATCGTTATCCCGCTGCTGATCTGTGGGTGGATCATCATTTTTCAGCCGGGCACGTAATTAAGAAAGGGGCAAAGCGTATGAACTCCGCTTTTTTAGAAAAGAAACATATTCTGTTGGGCGTTTTCCTGATAATTTCCGGCGGTATAACGGCGTATTTCGGTTTGCGTTATTCCGGGCTGCCGAGGGGGATTACCTTATACGCGCTCTTGTTTTTCATCGGTATTTTTCTGATGCTCTCCGGCGTTTTTTTCTGCGTCGGATTCGACGTGCGCGTATGCCCGAATTGCGGCGAAGAGCAGTATTTTTCAAAAATCGTGAAAAACAGAAAATGCAAATTCTGCAAAAAGCCGATCGTTCCCATGCCGGAAAGCGTCCGCCCGAAAGAATAAATACCTGAAAACTGCGGCTGCCGGAAAAACTCCGACAGCCGCTTCTGATTTTTGACTTCTGATTTCTGACTTCTGACTTCTGCCTTCTGACTTCTGACTTCTGACTTCTGACTACTGACCTCTGACTACTATCGATGGAAGCCCACCGTTTCGTCCGTGGTCTCCTGCCCGCGCAGAACGCCGTTCGGGGCAAAGGTATAATTTACGATGCGGCACGCGCCGCCGATGGTGAACGCGTTTGTGGCGGGGGAGAAGAAGGCGGATTCCAGCTTCTGCGTTTCCCATTTCAGGTCGCCCGCGTCGTTCACCGCCAGCGCGCCGCCCAGCGCTCCGGGCACGGAGTAAAAGGTTTTGGGGTCGCCGCCGGCGGGGTCGCACAGCAGCAATACCGCCGTGTAGTTCTTCCGCAGCTTGGCAATGAGCTCTTCTTCGTCGATCCACATCACCTCGCGGGAAAAAATATCGTCCAGAATATCCGCGATCTCGTGCCGTCCGCCCTCGTCGGTCTGCTTGGGCACGGCGTAGGCCGAAAGATAAACGAGCCCGCCGTATTCCAGCAGATCGGTCATATAATAGTCGCAGTCCTCGCCCGTGTAGGTGAAGGTGTCCGTCCGGTTGCCTTCGGCGTCCAGCTTTATGATGCTGCTTTCTTGGTTCTCCATGAAGTTCCCTACCTGTACGAGGTAGCCCTCGCCCAGTCGGGCGGCGCCGCGCGGCATAAAGCCGTCCAGCTCCGTTTTCTGCTGCAGCAGCGCGTTGCCGTTCATGGCGAATATCGAGAAGCACAGGGTCCCCCTGTCGCCGCCGCTGATCACCGCCCAGGTACCGTCCCCCGCGTCCAGCACGGCGGTCACGGATTCATATTTCATGCCGTGGTTCAGGCGCGATACCCACTTCACGCCGCCGGTTTCATCCACGCGGGCCAACAGGGCGTGGTCCCACGTGGCCTCTTCCTTGCCCCACACCGCCGTGCCGAGGTCGGTATGCGTGCAGCCCTCCACGTAAAACCCCGGGAATTCGGCGGTCCACTGCAATTCGCCGCCCTTGTAGCAGCGCACTATGCTCTTTTCCAGCGTATCGAACCCCATTGCGGGGTTCATTTTTTCGGTGTAATCCAGCTTATAGCTGAAGCCCGCCGAGGAAAAACGGCGCATCCATACGTCCCGGTTCCACAGGGCCTCCAGCGCCTCGGGGGTCAGGTCCTCCGGCGTGGGCAGCTCCGCCCCCGGCACCGCGCGGGTGATCACCTGGGCGGTCTCCTCCAAGGTGAAACGCCCCGTGGTGATATCGCGGTATACCCGTTTCACGTCGGCGCGGGAGAGCCCTTCGGCGGAAAGGCTGTTTTCCTCAAAAAACGCCAGGGCGGTATTGTATTCCTTCGCTTCGGCCGCCACGCCGAAACCCGCGCCCGCCAGCGCCAGCGCTGCAAGGCAGGCCGCCAGCGCGCCCCAACGTATATGCCGCGCCGGGGCTTTTTTTGCGTTTGCTTCTTCTATATAGCGCGCGTCGGCCTCGCCGACGGCGTTCAGCAGATCGTATCCGTTCATACCGTGTAACCTTCCTTTCTCAAATACGCGCGCAGCCGCTCCCGCAGGCGAAACAGCATGGTCTTCACGCCGCTCTTGGTCATGCCGTAGCGGGCGGCGACGTCCCCGATGGGGTCAAAAAACCAATACCGGCGCAAAAACACGCCCCGCTGGGTCTCGTTAAGCGTGGCCAGAAAGGCGTTTACGGCCCCGGCCAGCGCTTTTTCGTCCAGCGCCTCGGCGGGGTCGCCCCCGGCGGGCAGGCACGCTTCCATTTCTTTTGTGAGCTCCGTCACCGCGCCCTGCCGCTTGGCTGCGTTCGCCCTGCGGCAGCGGTCGATGGCGATGTGCCTTGTGATCCGGCCCAGAAAAGGAAAGAGGTAGCTCCTCGGCTCGTGGGGCGGAATGCTGTTCCACGCCTGCAAATAGGTATCGTTTTCGCATTCCTCCGCCGCCTGCGCGTCGCCCAGTATGCCGTAGGCCACGCGCCGCAGCGCCGCGCCGTATTTTTCGGCGGTGGCGGTCAAAGCCGCCTCGTTTCTTTCAAGGTACAGCGCCACGATCTCGGCGTCCTCCATTGCGTTCCCTCCTTTTCCGGTTTGTGAAAGGCCCTTCAACCCCATAAGCGTAATTTGGGGGAAGAGGTTACGATTTATTTGTTAATTTCAGTTTGTCGCTGCGTAAGTGACCAGTGGCCAGTGACCAGTGACCAGCGATCTGTGACCGGATCAGCCTGCCTTAACCGATGCTGACCACTGACCACTGGCTGCTGGCCACTGGAATTTGCAGGGCGTCGAGCCCCGCAAATTCCAATTCTACAAAAAGGCGAAGCGCACGCGCTTCGCCTTGTGTGCTATTATCCCCCGTTCCCGCCGAGGCGCTCGCGGATCTCCTGCTGGGTGCGGGCGATCTCGTCGTAAAAGGCCTCGCTGGAAACGCGCAGCGCGCCGTTGCCCAAAATGATGATCTGCTCCATGCCGTCCGAGGTGACCACGCGCACACGGTGGTTTTTGGCGAGCTCGTGGCTCACCCGTTCTATATACGAATCGGCGGTTTCGGCCTCTTTGGTGTAAACCACGCTGATGCCGCCCGCCTTTTCCACCTCCCGGGTGTTGCCGGGCACGCGGTAGGCGTCGAACACAAGGATCAGCTCGCAGCCGCGAAAGCCCTGATAGTTGCATAAAAGCGTTACGAGCGCGTCGCGGGCGTCGCCCATGTTCTCTTCGCTGCGGGCGCGCAGCTCGGGCCACGAGAAGATCACGTTGTAGCCGTCCACCAGCACGTATTCGCTGCCCGCAAACGTGGGCGGCAGGGGTTTGGGCTCCTTCTCGCGCTTTGCGGGCCGGTCGTGCCGCCGCATATTATAGGGGTCGCTCCGGTCCTTCACCGGTCCGTAGGTGGCCTCGAAAATGCGCATCAGCTCCTTATCCGCCGCGAAAATATCGCGGGTGGATCTCGCCTTTGCCGGGGCTGCCGCAGGGGCCGGGGCCGCGGGCGCGGGGGTGCGCTGCGAGAGCGCGGCGGAGAGATGCATGTGGGCTTTTACCTCGTTCCACTTCACGTTGAAGCCCGCCCCGTGGGCGCAGAATACCGAATCCGCCGGGTTGAGCACGTCCGCCTCGGGGTCGTAGCCGATTTCGGCGATCACCGCCTCCGCGTTGTGGCAGGGGGCGTAGCCCGAAAAAATACAGGAGAGCCGCCCCTGCCCCCGGGTGTAGTGGGCGAGGGCCGCGGCGTAATCGCACAGCTCCGATACGGGCGCCTGCCCGGTGAGCACGGAAAACGCCCCCTCCGTTTGGGGCGCGGCAAAGGCGCCGCCCATGTGCTGGATATCCGTGATGGCGCGGCCCAAATTTTCGGTGGGCACGGTGAGCGTAAAGTCGTACATGGGTTCCAGCAGCACGCTTTTGGCCTCCATCAGCCCCTGCCGCACGGCGCGGTAGGTGGCCTGCCGGAAATCGCCGCCCTCGGTATGCTTGGGGTGCGCCCGGCCCGAGACCAGTGTGATCTCCATATCGGTGATGGGCGCGCCGGTGAGCACGCCCACGTGGGTCTTTTCGTAAAGGTGCGTTAAAATCAGCCGCTGCCAGTTCTTATCCAGCAGATCCTCGCGGCAGGCGGAGGTGAATTTCAGCCCGCTGCCCCGGGGGCCGGGCTTTAATATGAGGTGCACCTCGGCGTAGTGGCGCAGCGGCTCAAAGTGGCCCACGCCCTCCACCGTGTTTTCCACGGTCTCTTTATACAGGATGCCGCCCCGCTCGAAGGTCACCTCCATGCCGAAGCGCTCCGCGATCAGCCGTTTCAGAATTTCCAGCTGGATCTCGCCCATCAGCCGCACGCGGATCTCGCCGAGGCGCTCGTCCCAGCTCACGTCAAGCATCGGGTCCTCGGCGGAAAGCTGCCGCAGTTTCTCCAGCGCCGTATGGGTGTCCGTTCCGGCGGGCAGCACGATGCGGTAGCTCAGCACCGGCTCCAGCAGCGGCGCGTCCGTATCCCCGGCGGCCCCGAGCCCTTCCCCGGGCTTCGTAAAGGTGACGCCGGTCACGGCTACCACGCTGCCCGCCTCAGCGGCGTCCGCCGAAACGAACTTCTCGCCGGAATAGAGGCGGATGCCGGTCACCTTTTCGCCGTTTGCGTTCCCCTTGGCGGGCAAAACCTCGCGCACCCGCAGCGTGCCGCCGGTCACCTTCAAGAAGGTCAGCCTCGCGCCCTGCGGATCCTCGGCGATCTTATATACCTTGCCCGCGAAGACCGCGCCGTATGCGGGCTGCTCCGTATAGGTATCAAGGCATTTCAGAAATTCCGCCACGCCGGTGAGCTTCAGCGCCGAGCCGAAGGTCACGGGGAAAATCTGCCTTGCCTTTACGCCCGCGCAGAGCTGCGCCCGGGTGAGCGCGCCGGTTTCCTCGTAGGCCTCCAGAAGCGCGTCGGCGCACAGGGCGGCGTTTTCGTAAAATTCGGGGGTATCGGTGCGGGTGAAATCCACCGCGCCGTGGCCCAACAGCCCCGTGAGCTGCCGCAGAATATGGCCCCTGTCCACGCCGGGCAGGTCGGTTTTGTTCACAAACAGAAAACAGGGCACGTTGTATTTCTGCAGCAGCCGCCACAGCGTACGCGTGTGGGGCTGAACGCCGTCGGTGCCGCTGATCACGAGGATGGCGTAATCCAGCACCTGCAGCGTGCGCTCGGTTTCGGCGGAAAAATCCGCGTGGCCCGGGGTATCGAGAAGGGTATATTCGGCCTCGGGCGTCTGCAGGCGGGCGAGCTTTGAAAAAATGGTGATGCCCCGCTCGCGCTCCAGGGCGTGGGTATCGAGAAACGCGTCCCTGTGGTCCACGCGCCCCAGCTTTTTGATATTGCCCGAAACGTACATCAGCGCCTCGGTGAGCGTGGTTTTGCCCGCGTCCACGTGCGCCAGGATCCCCACCGCGATCCGTTTCATGCCGCCGCCCCCCTTCAGGATAGTGTTTTATTCATTATAGCATATTGACGGCCGATTGCAAAGATGGAAAATTTCAGTTTATTGAGTAATCAAAAATGAGGAATTAGGAATGAGGAATCCGCATTACGCATTGCGAATTCGTAAAAAAGGCCTGCCGCAAAAACGGCAGGCAGGTTTCGGATATCGTCCGGTTTACTTGACTTTTTTTATGGCCCTTGCCACCGGCACGGCAATGGCTGCGCCGATCACGGTGCAGGCGATCCATTCCACCACGCCGTTGATGCCCACAAGGGCGATCAGGAATTTGAATACGCTTCCGCCCGCGGAAAGAGTATCGGCGGTGGACTGGATGTATTCGGTATTCCAGAAGAAGCCGATCAGGGTCGCCATGAAAAACACGGTGTTCAGAAACGGCGCGCTGAAGGCGGCAACGCCCGCGCTCACGGCCTGCGGCAGCCGGGTTTTTTCAAGGCCCTTGTAGATCAGGCCGCATAACAGGCCCATCAGCGTGCGGGTGACCACGCACATTACGAAGGTGGCGGCGGGCTTGAGCTGGAACAGCGTGGTGCCGAAGGCGTCCATGCCGAAGCACTGCAAAAAGCTGGTGATGCCGAAGGTGAGGCCCAAAATCGCCCCGATGCTCACGCCCGAGGTGATGCTGCCGATGATGATGGGCACGGTCATAAAGGTGATCGAAAGCAGGCCCACCTTCAGGTAGCCCAACGGCGTGAAGGCCAAAATCACCTCGAGCGCCACGAGCATGCCCGCCACGGTCAGGCGGTAGATATTCTGTTTTTTCATACGCACGCCTCCCGGTTGAGCTCGAATACGGCGCGAAGACCGTCCGTAACCAGATTTGCGTCGTAGGTCGTTTCGCTTGTGAGGCTGGGCTGCACAAAGCGGGCGTAGCCGCCGGTGACCACCACGGTCACGTTTTCAAGCCCCAGCTTTTCGATGATGCGCTGCGAAAGTCCTTCCAGCATCACGGCGGTGCCCACGATCACGCCCGAGGAAATGGAGGCGAAGGTGGTGTTGCCGAAGGGCTCGGCATAGTCCGAAATGCCGATCTGGGTCAGTTGGCTGGTGTTTGCGCCCAGCGCCTCCACGCTCATGCGGATACCGGGGGAGATGCTGCAGCCGAGAAATTCGCCCTTTTCGTTGAGCACGCTGATCTTGGTGCAGGTGCCCAAATCCCAAATAAGGCAGGGCATGGGGTATTTGGCCTTGGCGCCTACCGCGCCCGCCACAAGGTCCGCGCCCAGCTCGCCCTCGTGAATGCCCTTGATGCAGAGTTTTGTTTTTACGCCCACGCCGAGCACCACGGGCTTTTTGCCGGTGATGAACTGCGCCGCGTAGGCCAGCTTGCGCGTGATTTCGGGCACCACCGAGCTGATCACGGCGCCCTCGTAGGCAGCCGGGTCTGAATACGCCGGGGTAAGGATCTGCTTGAAATCGTACGCATACTGATCTTCGGTCTTGCGCCGCTCGGTGTAGATCCGGGCCGAGTATTTCATCTCGCTGCCTTCGTATACCGCGAGGGTGACGTTGGTGTTCCCCGCGTCTACGGTGAGAATCATTGATACCACTCCTTTCAGATATAGCTCAAGGGGATTATATCCTGTTTTGGGAGGGGAGTCAAGGAAAAAAATTTCAGTTTAGCGCACAGCGCTAAACTGAAATTTGCGCCGTTTGCTGTTCGCCGTTCGCCGTTCGCGTTTGATCCTTCGGCGAAGAGGCGAACCAATGTTTGTTGCTGTTTGATGGTTGTTTATTGTTGATATTTCAAGGAAATGGCCGCTCACGGACAGAACTCGCCATATTGCGAAAAGGTTGGGTTTCGATGCGAACGGCGAACGGCAAACGGCGAACGGCTGTCGCGCCTACGGCGCGACAAACTGCAATTGACAAATAACCGACGTAATGCTAAAATAAACTGAATAAATATAAAAAGGTCGTGTTCGGTTTGGCAACAAAAAAAAGAACGCTTCTCG
>CAMVBR010000042.1 GCA_947165755.1 uncultured Clostridia bacterium | reverse complement strand
CCATCTACGAAAAGTACGTCTACGAACCCGTCGGCGCGCTGACGGACGCCGAGGGGCTCGCCACCTTCGAGCATCTGCGCGCGGTGCCCGAGGCGGGGTATCAGCCCCTGGCTCCCGGCTTTGCCTGGGGCAGCGAGTGGGAAAACCTGTGGGTCCGGGGCAAATTCACCGTGCCCGAGGCGCTGGCGGGCAAAAAGCTGTACGCCGTTTCCAATTGCGGCGGCGTGGAGCAGCTTTTCTTCATCAACGGCGTGCCCAAGGGCCTGTTCAACACCAAGCACCGCGATTTCATCGGCGGCAGCCACGCCAGCCAGTATATCGGCGAATTTGCGGCGGGCGATACCTTCGAGCTGGCCTTCGAGTGCTACGCGGGCCACTTCTGCGTGGGTACCTCGCCCTACGATAACTACGAATACCCCGATCTGCCTGCGCCGAGCTACGCCCACACCTACAACGGCGTGGAGATCTGCACCCGCAACGACGATCTCTTTACTCTCATTTTCGACCTGCGTGAGATTGTGAACGCCGCCGAACACATGCCGTCCGATAATTTTTTGGGCGCGCGCGCCAAAAACCTGATCCGCAAGCTCGGCGACGTGCTCGTGCTCTACCCCAAGCACGCCTCCAAAGAGGAATTCGATGAGAGCGTGAAAAAGGCGCTCGCCCTCACCCGTCCCTTCTTTGGGGGCGGCAATTCCCGCATCTTCGGCAAGGCCGGCGTCATCGGCCATTCCCACATGGATACCGCCTGGCTGTGGCCCGTGAACGAGACCGTCCGCAAGTGCGCCCGCACCTACGCCAACGCCATGCATCTGATGGAGCAGTACCCCGAGTATAAATTCATTCAGTCCTCCGCGCTGCACAGCGAATGGATGAAGGATTATTACCCCGCCATCTTTGAAGAGATGAAAAAGCGCGTGGCCGAGGGCCGCTACGAGCCCAACGGCGGCGTTTACGTGGAATGCGACTGCAATATCACCTCCGGCGAGCTCATGGTGCGCCAGTTTTTGAAGGGCCAGCAGTTCACCCGCGAAAACTTCGGCTACACGGCCGATAGCTTCTGGCTGCCCGATACCTTCGGCTACAACGGCAATATCCCGCAGATCATGCGGGGCAGCGAAGTGAAATACTTCTACACCACCAAGATCAGCTGGAACGAGCAGAATAAGTTCCCCTTCGAGTCCTTCACCTGGCGCGGCATCGACGGCAGCGAGGTGCTCACCCACTTCAACCGCACCCACTGCTGGCCGGACGTGGACGATCTCCCCGCCGCGATCAACGAAATCACGCTCAAGGATACCACCGATATGCGCTTGGTGGCCTACGGCTACGGCGACGGCGGCGGCGGCCCCACCCCCGGTATGATCGAGACCGCCCGCCGGTCCGCTTCGCTGGAGGGCATGCCCGAGGTGGAGAACATGACCATCAGCGCCTTTATGAAGGAGCTGGAAACGCAGCAGGCCGACCTGCCCGTATACAATGACGAGCTCTATCTGGAGCTGCACCGCGGCACCCTCACCCAGATGCACAACGTAAAGCGCAAGAACCGCAAGGCGGAGCTGGCGCTCAGGGATATGGAGTATTTCCACGTGCTGGCGGGCAAAAAGATCACCGAGGCGCAGGATAAACGCCTGAAAACCCTGCTCAAGAACCAGTTCCACGATATCCTGCCCGGCACCTGCATCACCCCCGTATACGACGTGTATAACGAAGAGATGGACCGTGTTCTCGCCGATTACGCCGCCGATACCGCGGCCGATATCGAAACGCTGGTGAAGCCCTCCGAAAACTACACCGCCTTCAACACCCTCTCCTTCGACCGGAACGACGCCGTTGTCATCGAGGGCGCAAAGGGCTTTGCGAAGGAGTATCCCTCCCAGAAATATACCGACGTGTGCGGCAGAGAGCTGCTTGCCGTGGGCGGCGTTGCGATCCCCGCCTTCGGCAGCAGGGTGATCGAAACGGCCGACGCGCCCGTGAAGGCCGCCTCTCCCTTTACCTACGACGGCACGCGGCTCGAGACGCCCTTCGCCGAGATCTGGTTTGATGAAAACGGCTATATCTCCTCTTACGTGGATAAGGCCACCCGCCGCCAGCTTCGCAAAACCGGCGGCGCGCCGCTCAACGTCCTGCTCTTCGGCGAGGACGTGCCCAAGGATTGGGATAACTGGGATCTGGAGCGCGATATCGTCTATAAGCTCAAGCCCGTTACCGGCTTCAAGGGCCGCGTGGTGATCACCGACGGCGCCGTGGAGCTGCGCCTGAGAAGCACCTTCGACGTGGGCGACGGCACCACCCTCACGCAGGATATGGTTTGCTACGCCGATTCCCCGCGCATCGATTTCCACACCCTTGTGGATTGGAACAGCCCCCACCGCCTGCTGAAGGCCGGCTTCGATCTGGATATCGCCGCCGCCCGCGCCCGCAGCGAGATCCAATACGGCCACGTGCAGCGCCCCACCACCCAGAACGACTCGGTGGAATACGCCAAATTCGAGGTTTGCAACTATAAGTGGACCGACGTTTCCGAGCCCCGCTTCGGCGCGGCCGTGCTCAACGACTGCAAATACGGCGTTACGGTCACCGACTGCAACATCCGCCTGTCCCTGCACCGGGGCGGCACCCATCCCGATTTCACGGGCGACAAGGGCCGCCACGAAATGACCTACTCGCTGCTGGTGCACGAGGGCGCCTTCAGCGCGGAAAATACCGTATATCCCGCCTATATGCTCAACGTGCCCGCCGTAACGGCGAAGGGCGAGGCCGAAATCGCGCCCATCGTGAAGATCGACGCGGCGAATATCATCTGCGAGGCCGTGAAGCCCGCCGAGTGCGGCGAGGGCACGGTGATCCGCCTTTACGAATGCGAAGGCGCGAAGACAGCGGCCTGCGTTTCCCTCAGGGGCGCCGAAAAGGCCGCCCTCACGAACCTTCTGGAGGACCCGATCTGCGAGCTGCCCGTGGAAAACGGCGAAGTCAAGCTCCTCTTCCGCCCCTTTGAGATCAAAACCATCCGGTTCTGAAAAACGGAAAACCGATATTTCGGCTATCAAGAAAACAGCCCCATACGCGAAGGAAGCCGCCCGGCCGGGCGGCTTCTTGCTTTGAGGTTCAAGGGGCGGTGGTTTCATTGCGGTTTGCAGGGCAACGCGAAACGGCAGAAATGACGAAAACCATTCTATATGCCGTCGGTCAGTCGGCGCGGATATGGCTGCCGGCCTCGGTTTTGATCACCTCGAGGTGCACGGGGATATTGGCCTCGAGCAGCTGCACGTGGCTGATGATGCCGATCATGCCGTTGCCCTTGCGCACGCTTTCGAGCACGTCCATGGCGTCGTGGATGGAGTTTTCGTCCAGCGTGCCGAAGCCCTCGTCGATAAACAGCGCCTCGATCTGTACGCCGGAGCGCTGCGCCGCGGCGGACATGCCGATGGAAAGCGCCAGCGATACCAGAAACTTTTCGCCGCCGGAGAGCATAGATACGCTTCTGCCCTCCGTTTCGGGGCTGCGGCTGTCGCGCACCTTCAGCTCGAGCCCGCGCTTGTTGCCCTCGCCCTTGTCGTCGGTGCGGCGCAGGGTATACCTGCCGCCGTGCACCCTTTGCAGCATACGGTTGGCCTCGCCGATCACCTGATCGAACAGTACGGCCAGCACGTACCGCTGCAGGCCGATGCCGCTTTCGCCGCGCAGGCGCCGCGCAAAGGCAAGGTCCGATTCCGCGGTATGGATATTGGCCTCATAGTGCGCGGCCAGCGCAGTGAGCGTCGCCTGCTTTTTTGAGAGCCGAAGGATCTCGTTTTTCAGCTGCGCATCCTGCCGGTCGTAGGTTTGCCGTTCGTTTTCGATCTCGCTTTGGCGCGCCTCGAACCGGCTTTCGTCCGGCGCCGGGATCCCCTCCAGCGCCTCCTTCATTTCGTTCAGGTTCTTTTCGTTTTCTTTGCACGAGGTTTCGTAGGCCGAAATCTCACTTTGCAGTTTGCCGCGTTTTTCCTGCGGCCGCAGCGCCGCTTTCACCTGTTCGGCTGTCAGGCCGCGCGCTTCCAGCGCCGCGTTCAGCAGCGAAAGCGCTTCGGCGCGGTCCTTTTCCGCCGTTTCTGCTTCCTGCGCGGTGGTCCCCGCGCGGGTGGCCGCCTCGGTCAGCGCGTTTTCCGCCCGCTGCGCTTCCTCCCGCAGGCGGTTCGTTTCCGTTTCATACCTGTTGATCCGGTCGGTAAGCGCCTTGATCTGCGCTTCCAGCGCCGCTGCGTCGGCAATGCCGTCGATCAGGCTTTCCTGCGCTGCGAGGTATTCCGTTCGGGCCTGCGTCAGCGTTTTTTCTGCCGTCTGCCGTTTGTCTGCCGCCTCTCTGAACCGTTTTTCGGCGTCGGCCCGCGCGGCGTCCGCCGCTTCCAGCCTCAGCTTCGCGGCGTCCCGTTCCGTTTCTTTCGCGTCCGCATCCGCCTTGGTCACGTCCTCCGGCGCGCGGTGCGCGGGGGCGGGGTGCGTGGGGCTGCCGCATACGGGGCAGGGGGTATCCGGCCGCAGCTCGCCCGCGATCTGCCCGTAGATCCCGGCAAAGTACCGGTTGCGGTATGCGCGGGCGGTCTCATCCGCCTGATCGAAGCGGCGCTTTTCCGTTTTTTCCCTTTCGGTTGCTTCCGCCAGCGCCCTTTCGGCGGCGTCCGCCATCGCCTTCGCCAGATCAAACGCTTTGCGGGCTTTAACGCCCTCCTGCTTCAGCGCGTCCAGCTTTTCATAGAGCGGGCGTTTTTCGTTCAGGCTGCCGATCTGCTTCTGCAGCGAAGCTGCCGGCGAGGCTTCCGTATGCAGCCGCAGGGCTTCGCTCGCCGCTTTCGCGCGCTTTTGTACCTCGGGCAGTGCCGCTTTTGCGCTGCGGGCGTCGTTTGCCCGGCGCTGCGCCTGTGCGGCGGCGGCTTCGGCGGCGTCGATCGCGGGCCGCAGTTCTTCCGCCTGTAAGGCGCTTTGCAGCTCGGCGCGGTATTGCCGTATTTCATCGCCGCGCCGTTCCAGCTGCGCTTTGTCCGTTTCCAGCCTGCGCAGTTGGCGGAACCGCTCCGCGCGTACCCGGTCCGCGTTCAGGTCGTCCTGCTTCTTTTTGCCGTTGAAGGCGATATGCGCCTGCTCGTTTTGCGCGAGCTCGCCTTGCAGCCGGGCGAGCTTTTCCGCCAGCGCATCCGTATCCGGAAGTTCGTCCTCCGCCAAAGCGGCGTCGATACGGTTTTTTTCGGCCGCGAGCGCGTCGCGCCGTTCCTTCGCCGCCGCGTAAAAGCGCTGGGCGTAAACGTCCCACTGCTCGGTGCCGAAGATCTTCTGCAAAATCTCCGTCTTTTTTTCCGAGGATTCGGTGAGAAAGCGCTCAAACTGCCCCTGCGGCAGCAGCACCACCTGCCGGAACTGGTCTTTGGTAAGGCCTACCAGCGCCTCCGCCTTGCTTTTGAGCAGGGAAGCCTTCGGGTTTTCAAAAAACGGGATCACCGTACCCTCGTCGGTCAGCTCGCCTGCCTCCAGCGTTTCCGAAAGGTTGGTGCGCTTGGGGATCAGGGCGCGTTTGAAAATGTAGCGTTTGCCGTGGGCGGCAAAGGTGAACGCCACGTAGGTGGGCAGGTCCCACGGGGCCTGAGAGCAGCGCCATTCGGCAAGGTCGTTGCGGCCCTGCCTTACGTTTTCGGCCTCGCCGCTGGCGCCGCCGTACAGGGCGAAGGTGAGGGCGTCGAACAGGGTGGTTTTGCCGCTGCCCGTTGGCCCCTTGATGAGAAAAATGCCGTTTTTGCCGAGCTTTTCAAAATCGACGGTCTGCTTTTCCACAAACGGCCCGAAGGCCTGTAATTCCAGCTTCAGCGGTTTCATGCGTCCTCCTCCTGCGGGGCGGCGAGGGCTGCCCTGAATAAGTCGGTCAGGCGCTCGTCCGGCTCCATATCGATCACTTCCGCGCAGAATCTGCGGAATACCTCGGTGGGGTCCGTTTCCATCTCCTCCAGCTCCTGCGCCGTGAGGGTGATGGAGGCGTTCGTATCGTCAAAGGTGAGCCCGCTGAATTCCAGCAGGTTGGGGTATACGGCTCTGAGCGCGGCGGAGGCTTCGGCGTCCGCGTACCGGTCGGTGATCACAAGCTTTACGTACCCGTTTCGCGTTTCTTCATCGCAGGGGGCGGCAAGCAGCGCATCCATCGTGCCGGTGAGGGTGGCGCGCTTATGCAGAAGCGGCAGCGGCACGATCTCACGGGCCATATCCGCCGTATCGATCAGCGTTACGCTCTTTTGCTGCGTTTCCTCTTTGCCGAAGGAATAGGGCATGGGGGTGCCGGAATAGCGGGCGTTTTCGCCCACGTCCTGCGGCTTGTGGATATGCCCCAGTGCGGCGTAATCGAACCCGTCGAACACGCCCGCGCCCACCTGCGTGGCAAGGCCGATCTCGGCGGCCAGGTCGCTTTTTGAGGTTTCGGCCTTCGTGATAAAGGCGTGGGCGGCAACGATATGCCGTTTGCCCGGGGCAAAGGCTTCGCGCATGCGCGCCGTTACAACCCGGTAAGCGTCCTCTAAGCTGCCGATCTCCTCTGCCTGCTCCGGATATACGCTCTTTACCTTTTCCTCGGTGATCCACGGCAGCAGATAGATCTCGGCGTCGTCGAATTCCACCTTTTGCGGCTGCGCCGTGAGCGCGCCGCACACGTGCAGCCCCGCCGCGCTGAGAAGCTCTTTGCAGCTCGAAAGCCGCGCTGCGCCGTCGTGGTTGCCGGCGATCACCAGCACCTGCTTTTTCAGCTCGATGCACATGCGCCGCATGGCGTCGTCGTAGAGCTTTATCGCCTCGGTGGAGGCCACCGCCCGGTCGAAAACGTCCCCGGCCACGATCACCGCGTCCACGTTTTTTTCAATGATGATATCGATGATCGCGTCGATAAAGAAGCGCTGGTCCTCGATGAGGCTGTGTTCCGCGTCCGACCGGCCCAGATGCCAATCGGAGGTGTGAAGTATTCGCATGGTTTTCCTCCTGTGTTGCTGTGCTTGTTTATATATCCCACGATTCGATGATCTGCGCAAACAGATTCTGGTATGCCTGTTCTTCCTGTTTTACGGTTTTTCGGTATTCCTCCACCTGCGCCGGGGCAATGACCTCCGCCCCGAGAAAGCGCAGATTTGCCGCCGCCCGGTCCGTTTTGATCACGGTTTGGGTGTAGGCTGGGCCCACGGTGAGCACCGAAAGCGCCTGCGCGGGCGTCAGCAGCCCGCCGGTGAGCAGGCCCCAGGTATCGTAGATGGTATCGTTGGCGATGGGGCCGGTGATCACGTCGTATTCTTTATATGTGTCCGGCAGCCCGTCCCGGTTGCGGCGGACGTAGCCGAACCATGCTTCGTCCCGTGAGAGCGTCAGTATCCGCAGGCCGTCGGTGGTCAGCTCGTAGGTATTCAGCACCGTATCCTGCCCCCGCCGCGCGCGGGCCCAGCGGCGCGAGAAATCCCCGTCCGGCGAGGTGTAGAACCCCTGCCCGAAATCGGCGTTTGCGCGGCCGTGGCGGATATCCGGCGCGGGCAGCGCCAGAAACCCCGTGTGGTAGAGCTTCATAAAGAGCCTCCTTCGTCGCCGCCCTTTTTCGCGGCGCGGTTTTATTTTATCATACGGAACAGGGAAGTACAAACGGTTTTCAAATTTCAGTTTGTCGAGATGAATAGATGGCTGCGCCATCATGAATTGGCTGCGCCATGATTTCTCGCTGCGCTCCATGAATTGAATTGCGCCTCATGCCCCGCAGGGCAATTCATGCACACAGTGCAATTCATGACCGCAGGTCAATTCATGCGCCGACAGGCGCAATTCATGATTGGAATTTATCGCATCGAGCGATAAATTCCAATTTTTCGTATAAACACCATCCGGGCTGCATACGCTTATACCGGTGATATAAATGAAAATCCAATGGAAAAAGCTGATTATCAGCATCGTGCTGCCGCTGGCGGTGGGCGGCGTTTCCGCGCTGCTCACCCGAAAGGGGATGCAGGATTTCGCCTCGGTGCCCCAGCCGCCGCTGTCGCCCCCGGCGTGGCTGTTCCCGGTGGTATGGACCGTGCTGTATATCCTCATGGGCGTAGGGTGTTATCTGGTGTGGGTTTCTCCCCGGCGGGACAGAAACGCGCTGTTCGCCTACGGTATACAGCTTTTCTTCAATTTTTTCTGGTCGCTGCTGTTTTTCGGGGTAAAGAATTATCTTTTCGCCTTTTTCTGGCTTTTGCTGCTGTGGGCGGCGATCTTGTGGACGCTTATCCTGTTTTACCGCACGAAAAAAGCGGCGGGGTACCTTTTGATTCCCTACCTCTTGTGGGTCTCCTTTGCCGGGTACCTGAACCTCGGCGTGTATCTGCTGAACAGATAACTATTTCGGCTCGATCCACCCCTCCGGCGCGGTGGGAAGCTGCAGCTTTTTCGGGTCGCCGCCGTGGTCGAGGAAGGCGCGCCAGATATACGCCTTATATTCCGGCGTGTAGTCGTATTTCCACAGCCGCCTGATCTTGGCGAAATCCTCCACCGTCTCGTCCGGCAGGGTATATACGGCCTCTTTTTTATAGGGCAGGGGCACGCACACGGCGCCGTCCCCTGTGATGAAATACTGCGAGGCAAGGTCGATCAGGCGGCGGTTGGCCTCTTTTTTCGGCAGCTCCTGCTCGAACATGATGCGCGTTACGGGGAAGATCGCCGTATCGGCGCCGATCAGCTCGTAGCAGTGTGCGGAAAGGCCGGTGTGCCCGTGGTGGGCCACCTGCACAACGTCGCTTTTCAGCGCGTTGCCCCAGCGCAGCTCCATCTTTCTGCCGGCGGCCACGGCGGCGTCCCCCGGGATCAGAATGCTGCTGCCTGCGGTGCGCAGCATCACCACCGCCGACGAATCGTTATAGTCCTCTATAAAATCCGGGTGCAGGTCCTCGTGGGTAGAGAGCACGTCAAAGGCGAGGCTGCGCACGTAAAAGCGCATGCCGGTGTGCAGCGTATATACCGGGGCGGGGTAGTCGGCAAGGGCCGCAAGCAGCTTTGCGGCGATATGTGCCTCCTCGTGGTTACCGTCCCATATCGCGTAATCCGGCGGCAGAAGGTTGTGGTAAAAGCCCTCGATCACCACGTCGTCGGTATTATACTTCAAAAAGTCCATCAGCTTGCAAACGTGGTCGGTGTGGGCGTGGGTGATCAGCCACCCGCAAACGCGCACCTTTTGCCCCTTTGGCGTGCGCTCCCGCAAAAAGCGGTAGATGCGGTCGTTGTCGTTGGGCTGGAAATAGTGGCCGCTGTCCACAAGAAAGAAGCTGTGGTCAGGGCATTCGATGATCAGGCACATGCCGCAGTCGATCAGCGTCTGGTCGTTCTCGAAGGCGTAAAATACGGTGTTCCCGTTCCCTTTGCAGACGTCGGGCGCCAGCCGGGGCACGGTTTCCTGCGCCGCAAGGCACACCCGCAGCTCGTTTTCGGTTGGGGAATACAGCAGATGGGCCGTGTACGGCGCTTTTTGCAGCGCGTAATACCGCATACCGTTCGTTTCCCGCCGCTGCAGGGTGGCAAAGCCCGCTTCGCGCAGCCGGTCGGCGTACGCCCGCGCCTCTTCGGCTGTTACATCGGCCTGCACGTACAGGCGGCTGCCCCCGAGGCCGGTAAACCGCCCCGCCCCCGCGCCGGGCAGAAAAGCTTCACTCAAAAACAATTCGTCAATGCGCATAGGTTTCTCCTTATGCTATGGTATTCGGTTCCAGTATATCCGATTCGTGCCGAGAATACAAGCGCAAACCTCGGCGCAACGGAAAACCAAGAGCAAAAAACCGCTCCGAAGAGCGGTTTTCGCGTTGTTTACAGGCTTTTTTTATTCAGTTGCAGTTTTTTCGCTTTGTTGCTGTTGGGGCAGCCGTAGTAGCACACGATCTCGCCGGTCTCCTCCTCGGGGCGGACGGGCGTTGGTGCGTCCGGCTTATTCTTTTTGCTGATGGCAGAGATGATCCGTTTGATCCAGTTCATGACGATAACAAACAAGGAACGCATTCTGAAAAACCTCCTTTCGTTCCCATTTCAAACCTCCGGCAGGAGCAGTCTCGCCTGCCGCAGGTCTTTTCCGTAGTAAGCGCCCAGCGTGTTTTCCGCCGGGTTCACGAGCACGCCCACGTACGCACCGAATTTTTTGAGCATACGGGCGTGGATATCGTCGTCCCCCACCGAATACTGCAGCGCGCTCTGGGTGGGGTGGCTGTGGATGAAGCCCAAAAATTTCATGGGGGCGTCGTGGCTGCATTCGCTGCCGGGCAGGCCCCTGTCGTCGCTTTCGTAGTAGTTGCGGTTGATGATCTTCAGCTCGCTCTCCACGGTGCGCAAAATCTTATTGGTGAATATGGCGTTGTCCGCCGCCCGCAAAGCGCCGTCGCAGGGGATCACGTAGCGCACCACGCCCAATTCTCCGTAGGTAAAGCCGATGAGCGCCATCTGCTGCTCGTACATGGAAAGGGGATGCCGCTTGCCCATGTGGAAATCGCGGCGGATAGCCCGCATGGCGGCGGGCTCTATGAGCAGGGTGAAGGCGTCCGGCGCGCCGTCGCTCACCTCGTAATAGGGGGTATCGGCGTGGCTTTTCAGAAACGCGGCCTCCCAGGCCTTCGCGTCCGGCGCTTCCACGTAATCGCGGTAGCAGAAGCGGGGCGTGTTCGTATCGAAATCGCGGGTGTGCAGCGAATCGCCCTTGCAGGCGTCTTTGTGGGGGCATTCGGCGCACGTTTCGGGCAGCGCGCGCTCGCGGAAGGGCCGAAAGCCGTTTTTCCACACCTCGCTGAAGGAATCGGTTAAAATATTGCCCTGGATCAGCTCTTTCCTGCGCTCCACGTTGGGGCACACGAAAATATCGCCGTTGGCCAGAATGGAGGCGTTATAGATGCCGGCAAAGCAGAAGAAGCGGCGGTCATCGAGCTGATCCCCCAGAAAATGGGGGCAGCCCCATACGATCGGCGGCCCTTTCTTCTCCCGATTCAGGCGGTTCGCAAGGCCTGTGAGATACAGTATCTCTTCGCGGGTGAGCAGCAGGTCCGTATGCTCCCGCGCCCGGCCGATGGGGTCCATAAAGCTCACGCGCACCGAATCGATGCCGATCTTCGCCACGGTGCGGTATAATTCCTCAAACTCGTATACGTTGCGGCGGTTGGCGGTAAAGGTGATCTGCAGGTGATCGAGAAACGCGGCCTCCTTCAGCAGCCGCAGGGCCCTTTGGATGCGGTCCCACCCGCCGGGCAGGTGCCGCAGCGCGTCGTGGGTCTCCCGCATGCCGTCCACGCTGATCGTCACGGTTTTCAGCCCGGTTTGCCGCATCTTTTCCACGGCGGCCTCGTCGATCAGCGAGCCGTTGGTCACCATGCCCCACTCAAAGCCCATTTCGGAAGCCTGCCCCATGATCTCAAACAGGTCGCGCCGCAAAAGCGGTTCGCCGCCCGTGATGTTCAGCATGGTGTAGGTGCCGATATGCTCTTTGATATCCCTGAGCGCCGCAAGAATGTGTTCGGCGGCCAGCGGCTCTTCGCTGTGGATATCGCAGCGGCTGCCGCACTGGTCGCAGGCGGCGTTGCATTTTTTCGTGATCTCGATCAGCAGCGAATACAGCGGATTGGGACCCAGCGGTTCGTTCAATGCGGTCGGCGCTCCTTT
>CAMVBR010000041.1 GCA_947165755.1 uncultured Clostridia bacterium | reverse complement strand
GCAAACGGCGAACGGCGAACGGCTGTCGCGCCTCCGGCGCGACAAACTGCAATTTTCAAAAAATTTGAAAAATTTTTCTAAAACCGCCCGAATCGGGGAGAGGGCGAAACCCCGAAAATGCTATACTGAGGCCGCCGCAAGGGAAAGGGCGGCGGAAAGGGTGACGATGATGGCGCGGGTGAAAAAAGACCGGGCGTACTACCTGAACAAAAGCGCGGACCTGATGAGCAAGCGCGTATACGCGCTGTGCCGCGAGGCCGTGAAAAAAGAGGCCCCGGCGGACGTGAAGGGGCTCAAGGAGCTGTGCGGGCTGCTCAAGGAGACCGTGGGGTTCTCGCTCTCGCTGGAAAAATCCGGCGAGACGCAAAACGAGACCGTGCGCGTGACCTTCGAGGGGCCGCTGGAAGATTACGCCGGATAAGGAGGGAGCCCAGTGAAAGAGATCCGATTGGACGTGCCCAACCCCAAGCAGGCGCAGTTTTTGCTGGACCGCCACCGCTATGTGGCCTTCGGCGGCGCCCGCGGCGGCGGCAAGAGCTGGGCCGTGCGCGTGAAGAGCATTTTGCTGGCGTTCCGGTACCCCGGCATCAAGATCATGATCGTGCGCAAAACCTACCCCGAGCTCAGGGCGAACCACATCGGCCCCATGCGGACGATGCTCGGCGACGCGGCGACCTACAAGGAGACCACCAAGGAGTTTCTCTTCCCCAACGCCTCGGTGATCTTGTTCCGCCACTGTCAGACCCCCGCCGACCTCGACAAGTACCAGGGCACCGAGGTGGACGTGTTGTTCATCGACGAGGCCACGCAGTTCACCGAAGAGCAGTTTGCCAAGTTCCGGGCCTGCGTGCGCGGCGTGAACGCCTTCCCCAAGCGCGTATACCTCACCTGCAACCCCGGCGGCGTGGGCCACAGCTTCATTAAGCGCCTGTTTGTGGACCGCATCTATAACGAGACGGAAAACGGCGACGATTACGCCTTCATCCGCTCGCTGGTCACCGATAACGCGGCGCTGATGCAGAGCGACCCCGAGTATATCTCGCAGCTCAAGGCCCTGCCGCCCAAGCTGCGCAAGGCGTGGCTGGACGGGGACTGGAACATCTTCGAGGGCCAGTTCTTCGAGGAGTTCAAGGACGACCCCGCCCACTATGCCGACCGCCGCTTCACCCACGTGATCTCCCCCTTCGAGGTGCCGCCCGCCTGGCGCATCGTGCGTTCCTTCGATTTCGGCTACGCCAAGCCCTTTTCCTGCGATTGGTGGGCCATCGATTACGACGGCCGCGCCTACCTGATCCTGCAGCTCTACGGCTGCACCGCCACCCCCAACGAGGGCGTGAAATGGCACCCGGATAAGCTCTTTGCCGAAATTGCCCGCATCGAGCGGGAGCACCGGTGGCTCAAGGGCAAGCCCATTACGGGGGTGGCGGACCCGAGTATATGGGACCGCTCGCGCGGGGACGCCATCGTGGATTTCTCCGACCGGCACGGCGTTTGGTTTGAAAAGGGAGATAACCAGCGTATGCCCGGCTGGATGCAGTGCCACTACCGCATGAGCTTCGATGAGAACGGCGTGCCCATGGTCTACTTTTTCAATACCTGCCGCGCCGCCGCCCGCACGCTGCCCCTGCTGCGGTTTTCCGAAACCGATCCCGAGGATCTCGATACCGCGCAGGAGGACCACTTTGCGGATTCCTTCCGCTACTTCTGCATGAGCCGCCCCATCGCCCCGCAGCGGGCAACCGACCCGCCGGTTTTGGCGGACGACCCTTTGGAGCTGCGCGGTAAAAAATATCCATACTATTCTTATTGAGGTAACTATATGAAAAAGGAAAAAACGAAAACGCCCGGCAAAAAAGCGGCCGCCCCGGGCGAGGGCCGGTATATCGGCCGCGACGAGGTGCGCGCCGCCGCAGCCACGCTGCAAAAATACCGCGCCGCCAAGCAGAAGCTGGAGCGCCGCATGGCTGATAACGAGCAGTGGTTCCGCATGCGCCACTGGGAGCAGCTCCGGCGCGAGAACGAAGGCGACCGCAAGGCCAGCGCATGGCTGTTCCACTCCATTGTGAACAAGCACGCCGATTTCATGGACGCCATGCCCGCCTGCACCGTGCTGCCCAGGGAGGAATCCGATACCAAGGCCGCCGAGGCCCTTACGAGCGTGCTGCCCGTGATCCTCGAGCGAAGCGAGTGGGGCAGCGTATACGCGGACGCCGCCTTTCAGAAGCTGAAAACCGGCACCGCCGTGTATTCTGTGCTGTGGGACCCCAAGGCCGCCGGGGGGCTGGGCGACGTGGCCGTGGGCAACGCCGATATCTTCAACCTGTATTGGGAGCCCGGCGTGCGCGATATCCAGAAAAGCCGCAACCTGTTCTGCCTGGAGCTGCAGGATAACGACCTGCTCCTTGAGCAATACCCGTTTCTCGAGGGCACGCTGGGCGGCCACACGCCCGAAGCCGTGAACTACCTGTACGACGCGGACGTGGATACCACAGGTAAAAGCACCGTGGTGGATTGGTACTATAAAAAGCGCGTGGGCGGCAAACAGGTGCTGCACTACGTAAAGTTCGTGAACGATACGGTGCTCTTCGCCTCCGAAAACGACGATAATTACCGTGAGCGCGGCTGGTACGATCACGGCATGTACCCCTTCGTGTTCGACCCCCTCTATAAGGAGGAGGGCACGCCGGTGGGCTTCGGCTTCATCGATATTATGAAGGACGCGCAGGAGGAGATCGATATCTTGGGCTCCGAGATCCTGAAAAACGCCCGCATGGGCGCGCGCCGCCGCTATTTCGTGCGGGGCGACGGCTCGGTGAACGAGGCGGAATTTGCCGACTTCGGCAAGGACTTCGTGCACGTGAACGGCTCCTCTCTGGGCGAGGACGCGCTGCGCGAGATCACCGCCGCGCCCCTTTCCGGCGTATACGTTACGGTGCTCAACAACAAAATTTCCGAGCTCAAGGAGACCAGCGGCAACCGCGATTTCACCTCGGGCAGCACCACCGGCGGCGTGACCTCCGGCGCGGCCATCACCGCTCTGCAGGAGGCGGGCAGCAAGCTCTCGCGCGATATGATCGCCGCCACCTACCGCGCCTTTTCCAAGGTGTGCGAGCTCACGGTGGAGCTGATCCGCCAGTTTTATACCGTGCCGCGCAGCATGCGCATTTTAGGGCCCAACGGCGAGTGGCAGTTCACCTCTTACGATAACGCCGCCCTGCAAAGCGTGGAGCAAAGCGATTTCGGCGTGGATTTCGGCGCCAGAGTGCCCGTATTCGATATGAGCGTTCAGGCCCACAAGCAGAACGCCTTCTCCCGCGCCGCCCAGAACACGGACGCCATCAACTTTTATCAGATGGGCTTCTTCGACCCCGAAAAGAGCGTGCAGAGCCTTGCCTGCCTGCAGATGCTCGATATCGAAAACAAAGAGAAAATCATGCATCTCATCGAGGAAAACGGCCGCGTTTACGCCGGGCTTGTTGCGCCCGCCGAAGGCGCGCCCGCAGCGGCAAACGGCCCCGCGGACCGCGTTGCCGCCGAATTGAAGGCCCACGCAAAAAGAACGGAGGCGGCCCCGTGACGAAGATCCATTACAGCGAGCTGAACCACGGCTGCTATTTTTCGGCCGAGGGGCACGCGGGCTACGCGGCCCGGGGCAGGGATATCGTGTGCGCCGCCATTTCGGCGCTGTGCATTTCGCTGCTCAGAAGGCTGGAGGATATGAGCCTTGCGGGCATCGTGCGGCTCACCCAGTGCGATATCGCCGACGGCGCGCTTACGCTGGTGGCCGAAACCGAGGACGGCGATAAGCTGAGCGAGCTGCGCCTGCGCGATACCTTCGATACGGTGCTGGCGGGCCTGCAGGCGCTCGAGGAAAAATACGGCCAATACGTAGAGGTCGATTGAGGAGGAACCTATGGAACTTGATTTTGCATTGCAGCTTTTCGCTGCGGCGGAGGCGAACACCGCCCCCGCAAACGAAGGGGCAGCCGCGCCCGAGGCGGGCGCTGAAGATACGTCCCCCGCGCCGGAGGGCGAAGGGGAACCGGCAGGGGAGCCCGCCGAAGCTCCCGCGCCGGATGAGGCACCGGCGGCGCAGGCCGTCACACAGGACCCGCCCCCGGAGGGGAAGCCGGCGGCGGACGGTGAACAGCGGGCGCGGCTGCTGGCGAGCGTATCCGCCGCGCTGGAGGAAACGCGGAAAAACGCGGCGCTCTCGGGGGTGATCTCCGCCTGGGAGGCCGAGGCCGAAGAGATGAAAGCCCTTTACCCGGGCTTCGACCTGAAAACGGAGGCGCGTGAAAACGCCGATTTCGCCGCGCTGCTCAGGGCGGGCGTGGGCGTGCGGCGGGCGTACGAGGCCGCGCACCTCGAGGCCATTTTAGGGGCGGCGATGCGCTACGCCGCCGTCACCGCGGGCAAAAAGACCGCCCACAGCGTGCTCAGCCAATCGGGCAGGGTGCAGGAAAACTCCGTGCTTGACCGCGCTTCCTCTATGGCGCACCGGGATGTGAACAGCCTTACCGGCCCCGATATCCTGAAGATCCTGGATGCGGTGAGCCGTGGCGCAACCATCAAATTTTAACAAAAAAAGGAGAAAACTATGGATTTCAACAGCATCGATCTTACCTTCTTTTCCGCAGGCGACGTGATGAACACCACCGCCGGCACCGTGGAGCAGGGCGCCCTGACCAACGAAAACGCCCTCTCCCCCGAAATGAAGACCTTTTACGACAAGACCCTCATCACCCTGGCGGGCGCGAACCTCGTGCACGAGCAGTTCGGCCAGCGCCGCCCCATCCCCAAGCACGGCGGCAAAACCGTGGAGTTCCGCCGCTTTTCCAAGCTGCCCAAGGCCCTTACCGCCATCACCGAGGGCGTGACCCCCGCGGGCAACAAGCTGAACGTATCCGCCGTGTCGTGCACCGTGGATCAGTACGGCGATTACATCGAGCAGACCGATATGCTGGAGCTCACCGCCGTGGATAACACCATTGTGGAGGCCACCAAGGAGCTGGCCAGCCAGGCGGGCCTTACGCTCGATACCGTGGTGAGAAACGAGCTCATCGGCGGCACCAACGTGATGTACGCCCCCAAGGTATCGGGCGGCACCGAAACCGAGGTGACGATGCGCGAGGATATCACGGCGGATTGCCGCCTGCGCGTGAAGGACGTGTTCAAGGCCGCGGCGGAGCTCAAGGCCGTGAACGCCCCCAAGATCGGCGGCAGCTACGTGGCCGTCATCCACCCCTACGTGGCCTACGACCTGATGCAGGATGCCGGCGAGCAGTGGCTGGGCATCCAGAAATACGCCAACCCCGAGAATATGCTCAAGGGCGAGATCGGCCAGCTCGCCGGCGTGCGCTTCGTGGAGAGCACCGAGGCCAAGATCTTCGCCCCTGCCGAGATCGCCGAGGGCCTGAACCGCCTTACCGCCGCCGCTGCCGTTACGAACGGCACGAGCGTGCCCGTGAATGAAGCGCTGGAAGCCGTGAGCTTCGATACCCCCGTGCCCGTGTACGTGAACGGCGTTGAAAACACCGTGAGCGCGATCACCGTGGACGCTTCCACCGGCGTTTCTTCCCTCACCCTCGGCGCCGCCGTCACCCTTTCCGCGGGCGATCTTATCTGCGGCGTGGGCGCGGGCAAGGACGGCAGCGCGGTGTTCTGCACCCTGTTCATCGGCGAAAACGCCTACGGCGTCACCGATATCGAGGGCGGCGGCCTCGAGCACATCGTAAAGCAGCGCGGCTACGGCAACGACCCGCTGAACCAGCGTTCCAGCGTGGGCTGGAAGGCCACCAAGGTGGCCAAGCGCCTGCTCGAGGAGTATATGATCCGCTACGAGAGCGGCTCCGAATTTTCCGCCGCCGCCATGGCGAACTGAGTTTTTGATTTTGCTGCGGGCGGCGGCCCCGCCCGCGGCTTTGGGAGGAGAAAAAACATGAAAAAAGCAAACATGATCAAAAAGAACGAAGATACCGAAACCGTGTTCATCCCCAAGGAATCGAAGCACGACGACGCGCTTTATATCGCGGTGAACGGCCGCCGTATGCTTGTGAAAAAGGGCGAGTACGTGGCCCTGCCTAAGCCCTTTGCCGCCGTTGTGAAGGCCTCGTTCGCCGCAAAGGCGCAGGCGGAGCGCTATATCGATTCCGTGTGCGCGGAGGGCTGACGCCATGACGCTGCGCGAGGCGATCGACCGCTTTGATAAACTCTATCCGAACGCGCTGGATTTCGCTTCCAAGCGCAGGCTGCTCTCGCGGTTCGACGGCCGCCTGTATTCCGAGATCTTAGCGCATTACGAGGGCGCGCCCGCCGTGTTCTCGGGTTACGACACCCACGCGGACCCCGATACGCCCCTTCTGGCCGCGTACCCCTACGACGATATGTACGTGAAATTCCTTTGCGCCGAGGTGGACGCGGTCAACGGCGATATCGAGCGCTATAACAACGACTGCCTTTTGCTCAACGCCGCATACCGGCAGTTTACCGACTACGTGAACCGCACCCGCCGCCGCAAGCCCGGCGCGCGCGTGCAGTGCTGAAGGGGGGATGGGCATGCAGTATCCGCGTTTATCTCCCCTGCCGCGCCGCAAATCGCTCATCAGCGCGTTTTACGGCTACGAGCATCTGGAAAAGGTGCGCCCCGGCGCGTTTTACGATATGAAAAACCTCTCGGCGGACCGGTTCCCGCTGATGAGCGTACGGCCGGCGCGGCTGATGTGGACCCGCAGCCGCGGCACCCCTGCGGGGCCTGAGGAGATCCCCGTTTCGCCCGCCACGCCCCTGACCGCCGCCGCCACCGTGAACGGCACCGCGGCGCTCTGCTCGGAAACGGACGTGTATTACTACGGCCGCATCGTGCCGGACGCCCCCCTGACCGCGGGCGTGGCAAACCGGCGGATCGTGCCCTTCGGCCGCAATTTCTTCGTATCGCCGGACGGCGTTTACGTGATCACCGACGAGACCGGCGCCGTGGAGACCCGCCGCGCCGCCTATTCGCAGGCGCTGCTGGACGCGGAGGTGCGTTACGTTTACGCCGACGGCACGGCGCCCCCGTACCTCGGCTTTTCCGATACGCCGCCCGAAACGCCGGAGGAAGGGGAATACTGGACCGATACCTCCGCCGGCACCATGCTGCAGAAGCAGTATCTGAACGGCGGCTGGCAGACCGTGGGAGAGGTTTACCTGCGGGTGACCCACGCCATGGCCGCCCACTACGCCCAGCCCGGCGACAGGGTGCGGGTGAAGGTGGGGCGCGAGGACGAGGTGAAGGCCGTCGTGTTCCGCGCCGAGGGGAACGAGCTGTATCTGAGCGCCGTGCTCGTGGGGATCGACCCCACCTCGTATATCGTGGCCGTGCGAAAGCCCATGCCCGTGCTGGATCTCGCGCTGGAGCACGATAACCGCGTATGGGGCTGCCGCTTCGGCAAGAACGCCGACGGCGAATTTGTGAACGAGATCTACGCCAGCGCCCTCGGCGACCCCACGAAGTGGGATCAATACGACGGCGTTTCCACGGATAGCTATACCGTGAGCCTCGGCTGCCCGGGCGCCTTTACCGGCGCGGCGGTGGTGGGCGGCGAAGTGGTGTTCTTCAAGGAAAACTACGTGATCCGCGTGCGCGGCCTCACCCCGCAGGATTACACCGTGACCGTTACCCCGGCGCTCGGCGTAAAGGCGGGGCACGCGGCCACCCTCGCGCCCCTGAACGAAAAGCTGTTTTATCTGAGCACCGCGGGCATCACCGTGTACGACGGGGCCTTGCCCTACGTGATCTCGCCCGAATTTTCCACCCACGGCTTTACCGATACCCTCGCCTTCGCGTGGAGCGGCAGGTATTATCTGGCGGCGGCCGTGAACGCAGCGCGCCGTATCTACGTTTACGATACCGCCACCGGGCTCTGGCACGTGGAGGACGACGATTGGAACGCCCGCTTTTTTCTGCTCATCGATTCCGCCGTGTTCATGCTCTGCCGCCCCGATCCGTCAAATACCGTTTACCGGTTCGTGGCCATGGACGCGGGCAAGGTGGGGGCGGCGCGCAATATCCTGGGCCCGCCGGACGGCGCGCTGACCTTCGCCTTTGCCCCCGTGCCGCAAACCGAATGGTACGCCGAAACCGGGCGGCTGCTCGCCGACAGCGGCACCTCGATCCTGCGCGGGCTGGTGTTTCGCGTTTCGCTGGAAAAGGACGCGGAGTTTCAGGCGGAGCTGGAATGCGGCGACGGCAGGTTTATCCAGCTCTGCCGGGTGCGCACGGGAACGCCGGACGTCTTTCTGCTGCCGGTGAACACGCCCCGCTGCGCCGCCTTCCGGCTGCGGCTTTCGGGCAAGGGCGGCTGCGCGGTGCTGAGCGTTGGGCTCATCAGCGAAAAAACCGGGGAGGTGAAGGGCCTTGTCAGGTGAAAACGGTATCGGCCCCGCGCTCCGGCAGACGGACGCCGAGCGCATCTACGCGCTGCTGTACCGGCTCGTTTCCGACGTGGCGCGGCTGGAAACGCTTTTGCGCGCCATGAAAAAAGAGATGGAGGAGAAAAAACATGAGTAACCGCTATTCGGCAGAGCAGCTGCTGAAAATGGCAATCAAAAAAATCGCCGTGGACCCCGGCGCGGATCTGGACGGCGATAACCGCATCACCCCGGCGGACGCCCGCATGGCTTTGCGGAATGAAACGGGGAAGGAGAACGCCGGCGCCCACGCCTACCGGCCGGATGAGACCCTTACGGGGCTCAGCGGTGATATTCTGGATAAGCTGATGAACGAGCCCGCCGGGAGCGACTTTGATATCAACACGGACGCGCTCTACCGGCAGTACCGCGAGCTGTATTCCAAAAACGCTTCGCGGGCCGCTGAGAACACCTACGGGCTTGCGAGCGCCCGCACCGGCGGCTACGGCAGCTCCTACGCGGCCTCCGCGGCAGCCGCCGCCTACGATAAATACATGGAGGGCCTCACCGACCGCGCGCTGGAGATCGAGGATAAGAGCCGCAAACGGCAGGAGGAGGAGCGCAGCGAGCTCTACCGCCGCTTAAACGCCGTGAACGCGCTGGAGCAGACGGATTACGACCGCTACCGAGACGGCCTTTCGCTGGCCTTCGACGCGGCAAAGCAGGGGGATTATACCCTTCTTGAGGAGCTGGGCCTCGACAGCGGCGCCCTGCGGCGTGAGGATATCGCCGATTACGCCACGCTGGCCGCGAAATACGGGGATCTCTCGTTTCTGAAGGCCATGGGGATCGATACCTCATCTTTTTCGGACGACGCCGCTTTTCAGCGGGCGCTGGCGGCGGCGCAGTACGGCGATTATTCGCTTCTCAACGCCCTCGGCGTGGATACCTCGGAGCTGCAGTATCAGTCGCTGCTGAAAACCGCCGCCGCGCTGGCGGACTACGGCGATTATTCGGGGCTGGAGCTGCTGGGCGTGGACGTGAGCGGCCTCAAAGAAAAGGACCTGCTGCAGCGCGCGGTGATGCTGGCGCAATACGGCGATTATTCGCTGCTGGGCGGCTTTTCCGATAACCTTTCGGGGCTCAGGCAGAAGGTGAAAGTTTCGGTGCAGAAGGGCGCCGAGGAGGCCTACGCCTACGGCGGCTACGGCGCGCTCGTGCGCTATCTTGACCGGCAGATGGGCTACGGGCAGCTCAACGAGGAATCCAAAGCCCAGATCCTGCGGGTGCTTACGGGAGGCGGACGATGAAAATAGAATGCGTAAACGGCCCGCTCAGGGCCGGGGAAAACGACGCCCGCATCCTTGCGCTCACGGTGGAGGAGGCGTATGCGTCCCACGAGATCCGTTTGGCCTTCCTCACCCCCACGGGGCACAGGTGCTTATCGCCCGAGATTCGCATGGAAAACGGGGCTGCGGCCTATCCGCTGCCCGCCTGCCTGCTCGACGCATCCGGCAAACTGCTCGCCCAGATCGTGGCCGAAAACGGCGAGGGGCAGGTGGCGAAAAGCGACGTATACGCCTTTTCGGTGGAGCGCAGCATCCAGTGTGACGACGGCGATTTCACGCAGGCCGGCTTTGTTACCCTCGGGGCGCTGGACGACGCCGTGAAGGATCTGCAGGCGGATATGGCCTCCCTTTCCCCCGCGGCGTTCAGCGGCAGCTACGCCGATCTTGCCGATACGCCCGATATCCCCGCGATCCCCCGAAACGTTTCCGCCTTCGAGAACGACGCGGGCTATCTCACGCAGCACCAGAGCTTAGCGGAATACTACACCGCCGACGAAACCGACGCCGCGGTATCTTCGGCGATCGCCGAGGCGCTGGCGGACCCGGCCTCTTTCGTGATCGACGGCGCGCTCAGCGGTACGAGCGAAAACGCGGTGCAGAACAAGGTGATCAAGGCGGCGCTGGACGCGAAGGCGGACGCTGCCGACCTGCCGGAAGTAAAGCAAGGCGTTTTCACCCCGGCGTTTACGCCGACGGCGAGCAGCCACATTGACGTAAAGCAGATAGGAAAGATCGTGTATATCCGTGGGCTGCTGGGCGTGGGAACGGATTGGAATACGGATATGGGGGGAACGGGCCACCATTTTGGGGATATCACCGGCGTGGACGGGCCGGACGGAGTGGTGACGATCCCCGTATTTACACACGACGCGCAAACGAATTTGCACCCGGGCGTTGTTGTGATCACGCCCACGGGGTACGTTGGCGTGAACGTAACGGGTACCGACGGCGGAATGATCATCGACGGATTTTATTTTACGGCATAAGGAGAGATAAAAGATGGTAACGGTAAACAAAAAAATAGCGCTGAACACGGGCACGGCCACGTTTGAATTGCTGGGCCTGAGCACGGATACGAAGCCCACGGGAAAATTCAGCGGGTGCAAGGTGGGCGTGAACAGCGTATTCCTGGAGCTGGATACGGGAAACCTGTATTACTTCACCGGCGGCGCTTGGGAAAAGGCAGGTGGCTGATATGGATCTTGTAACGTTGGCTCTGGCGCAGAAAAACGGCGGGAGCGGGGAAGATAAGGCCACGCTGATCTTGCGGGGGGAGTACGTAAAAGAGTACGGCAACGAGTATATCTATATAGAACAGTCGCTGGCGGATATATATAATGCGGCCCAAGCGGGAAGAGCGGTATTCCTTGAATGGACAAGAAACGACGAAACGCCCCTCACGACGTACGTCACGACGAAACGGCTGGGGTTGGAGACGTGGCGAAAGGGCAACAGCAACATCAGCAGCATTCAATTAACGTTTTCCGGCAAAGAGGCATACCTGGATGAAATACGCACAACGACGGTGAAATTCTGGGGGCAAGGACCCGGCACATTGACGGAGGTCATACAGCATCCGGATGACATAACGATGTATTATGATCACGCAAAGGATGCATGGTGCGCGAACCCGTATGAACTGCAGCGTATTCTCGAGTCGTTCGGTAAGAGACCGATCAATGTAAAGGCGTATGATATTAGTCCGGATCCGGAAGAAGGACAGATATTTTTTACGGTGGAAGATATCGCATACGATACGGATCATGTTGTAGTATCCTTAACCAGTTCGGGCAATTGGTCCGCGTATGAAGTGTATGAGGACGGTACCGTAATTAAAACGTCGTAAAACAAGGGGCGAATTATGGGAAAATTTCTGACGCCGGATATTATCCGGCATGAATACGGGCTGGAGATCCAGGAGAAGCTGATCCCGGACGGCAGCAAGCTGAAGCCGAACCGCAAGCTGACGAGCGGCAAAGTGGAATATATTACGATCCATAATACGGCGGATATCAAAGAAGCGCCCGGCACCAACGACGCGGAGCAGTATGCCCGCGCCACGCTGAACGGCAATA
>CAMVBR010000040.1 GCA_947165755.1 uncultured Clostridia bacterium | reverse complement strand
CGAAGGCGCCGCCGTGGTATTCTCTACGGGAGCCGCGGTGGTATTTTCCGCTGTTTGGGCCGTGGTATTCTCCACAGGCGCGGCGGTACCGGGCTCGGTGTTATCGGCATTGGCAGGCACACTGCCGCCGGAAGAACCGCCGAAGAAACCCGCAACGTTTTCGTAGGGGATCTCAATGGTGATGGTGCCGCAGGCGGTGAGCGCCAGCACAAGGATCAGGCTCAACGCAAGCAGAATAACTCTGGACCTTTTCATAAAAATACCTCCGTATTTCATAGCTACATTTTATAATACTGTTTTTCGACCGAAAAATCAATAGATAATTTTACGATTACAATAATTTAACAATTATATTCTGACTGCTGACGGCTGACTGCTGACGGACTACTGACTACTGACCACTGACCACTGACCACTGACTACTGACTGCTCTCTTCCTCGTCCGATACTTCTTCGGTCTCATCTTCGGCTTCGGAAACGGAATCCGCTTCGGTTTCAGCCTCGGTCTCTTCCCCGGGGGCGGCGGTGGTATACACCGGCAGTGTGGCGGCCACCTCGGGCACGCCCATGCTTCTTACGGCGCTGATATAGGTGCCCGCCGCGGCCGCGCGCAGCGTCACCTTCACGAATTTATCGGGCTGCGGGGCGCTGAGCTCCCCGGTGAGTGGGTCGAGATCGTAAAGGCCGGTATTGAGGTAGCCCACGGTGAGCACGGTGGAATCGCCCTTGGTCTCGGTTTCGGTGATCACGGGCGTATACAGCGGCGTGATGGTGGTAAGGGGGATGCGGTATACGTGCCCGGCGGCGTCGTAATTGAAGCGGTAGCCGTAGCCCTCCACGGTGGTATGCTGAATGGTGCGCTGGTTACCGAAGTAGTGGATAAAGGAGGCCTCCACCTGCATTTCGGGCAGCAGCAGCTCATCGCCGTCGTACACGTACTGGGTGGGATCCAGCCCCGAATTGAGCAGGCCCCACACGGCCATCTCCACCAGCTCGTTCATATCGGCGGCGGTCACGTCCTCAAAGGGATCGATATCGATGGCGGCCACGGGGATAAGATAGTTATAGTAAACGGCGCTCTGATCGGTCGCCTTATCGGCGGCGCGTTCCCTGAGCCACGATACGCCCATAACCCCGAGCTGAAACACGCCGTAAAGGGCCAGCAGGATCACGACGATACCCACGATCAGGCTGCCCGCGCTGCGTTTGCGCTTTTGCTGCGGCTGCGCCGCGCCCGCTTCGGGAGCGTCTTCTATTTCATTTATTAAATTGGGGGATTGAAATTCGTTCATAGGTTCTCCTTATCTGAGCCCCAGATAGGGCTTGGGGTCCACCCGCGCGCCGTTCATGATCACTTCAAAATGGAGGTGCGGGCCTGTGGCAAAGCCGGTGGAGCCCACGCGGGCGATGGGCTGCCCCGCGATCACGGGATCGCCCACGCGCACCATCAAAGAACCCGCCATACAGTGGGCGTAGAGGGTCTGCATGCCGTTGCCGTGGTCGATTTTGACGTAGTAGCCGTAGCTGGAATGCACGCCCGCGATCACCACGGTGCCCTTGGCCGCCGCCACCACGGTTTTGCCGAGGCTGGTGCCCACCGAGGAGCCGATATCCAGCGCCGCGTGGAGCTTGCCCCAGCGGTAGGCGTAGTCGGAATTGATGCGGTCGCAGCCCACGGCGGGCCAGAGCAGGATGCCGCCGAAGGAGGTGGCCACCACGTAAGAGGAATCCAGCGCCCGGGTGCCCACCTGCAGCGTTTGCGAAACGGGCTCCTTCAGGGTGAGGCGCGAGATCTCCTCGGAGGCGATGCGCTCGCCGCCGATATAGGTCACAAGGCTGGTGACCTGCTCCTTGCCCTTTTCGCCGTCCGTCACCACGCGGTTGGTGCCCACGTAGAGGGAATCGGATTTGATCTCCACGGTTTCAAAGGGCTTATCCACCGTTTCCACCTCGGCGGTGACGGTTTTCACCGTGAGGGGGCCTTCCCCCTTCGAGATGCGCAGGTTCGCGCCCGCGGGCACGGTATCGCCCGCCGCATATTCGGGGTTCAGCCGCAGAAAGGCCTCTTCCGTAAGCCCCAGGTCGGCGGCGGCCGCTTCGGTGGTTTTTTCGGTTTCGGCGGTAAAATAGGCGTCCGATCCCACGGCGGAGATCCGCGACGAAAGGGTTTCGGCGCTCACCACGGCGCTCGCCGGATACGCGCCCTGCACGTATTCTATATTCTGCACGAAGGCGCTCACGCCCTCCTTGCCCTCGGAGAGGGCAGAAAGCAGCGTATCGAACGCGCCGCGGGCTTCGGCCTCGCTTTTCACGGCGCACAGCAGAGAGCCGTCGATATATATGCCGCAGGCGTCGGTCACGTCCGCACCGGAGAGGGAAAGCAGCGTTTCGCTCAGCGCGCCCACCGACGTGAACTGATCGGGCCGAACCAGCGCCGGGGAAAGGCGCACCTTGGGGAACGCGGCGGGTTCGGCGGCTTCATCGATCGCAAGCACCCGGGCGGCCCGGGCGCGGGCGATATAGAATTCGCTCTCGTCCGTGATATAGCCGAGATCGGCGCCGTCGGCGGCGGTGAGCCGGTAGGCGGGGGTGAGAGAACGGAATAACAGCAGCGTGCCCGCCAACAGCACGGCGGCAGCCGCGGGCGCGGCCAGCAGCAGCAGATAGCGCGCCAGCCCCCCGTAGCGGGCGAAGGAACGCTTCGTATAATATTTGATCACGCTCGGCACGCTTTTCGGCGACTTGCGCATGGCGTACAGGATGCCCTTGATCGCGCGGGCGGCGCGGCCGGTGAAGAAATGCTCGTCGCCCACCACGCGGCGGAAGCTGCTCACCGCGAAATCCTTTACGGCGAACACCGCCTTGATAAGCAGCACGAAGGGCGCGCGCAAAATCAGGAACAGAACGGAGAATACCTTACGGAACCCGGCGCGCACGTCCGCGCCGAGCAGCTCGATGCCGTTGAGCAGCATGGTCATTGGCAGGTCTCCCCCTTTCTTTGAGTGTTGAGTTTTGAGTGTTGAGTTTTGAGAATCGCATCTCATTTCTCATTCCTCATTCCTCATTTTAATTACGCATTACCCATTACGTCAGTCTTCCACGTATTCATAGAAGACCCTGCTGAACACGCCGGATTTATAGTAGATGTGCCCGGGGCACATGGCGAAGGCCGCCACGTAGCGGCCGCCCACACTGGTAGGCATGCCGCCTGCGCCGTTCACACGGAACAGGTGCCCCACGTTCGTGAGCATTTCCAGCGCGTCGGCTTCGGGAATCCCCTGCGATGCGGCCATATCGGCGGCAAGCGCGGCCCTTTCGCCCTCGGATACGGCGCGGATGTAATACACAGTATTGCCCACCACGCAGAAGGAGGTGGCCATGCCGTCCGGCACCACGAGGGCGGCGGGGTCTGCGGCGCCGTCTTTCAGGCGGAAGATGCCCTCAGGGCTGCGAAAATAGAGCCATTTGCCCTGCATGGCCAGCCCCATGGCGTTTGCGGCGTCCGAAATGCGCACGGGATCCGCTCCGGTTTTGGCAAGGTAAATGCCGTCGGCGGCGGAATAGTACACGCCCCGGTCGGTCACGGTAAAAGAGAAGGCTTCGAGCGCAACCGTGGAGACCGTACCGGAATCGATCTCGAGCCGGTCAAGAATATTATCGTAAATATAGTAGAGCGTATTCCCCTTCAGGTCGAATTCGGTGACCGTGGTATCCTCTTTTTCGGGCAGAACGGCCAGAATGCGGTTATCGCCGCCCGCCTTGGGCAGCAGGCAGAGCTCGTAATTGCCGTCGCGCACCGCGAGATATACGATCTGATCGCCGCAAAGGCGGAAGCGGCGCAGGGCGTTATCCTCCAGCAGCTTCTCACGGACGCCGTCGTCGTTTTCGCGCCAGATGCCGATCACGGTATCGGTACTCTCGGCGTACCCGAGGTAATAGCGGTAAACGTCGTCGTAGGCGAACTGGGCGATATTGTTGGCGTTGCACTCCGGCAGGGCGGAATCGTCGGCGGATTTGCCGCCGCGCAGCAGCAGCACGAGCACCGCGGCGATCACGGCGCAAAGCCCGACCGCGAACACGATCAGGATGGCCCTTGTATGCTTTGCCTGCGCAGGCGCGCCGGGCACGGTTTCGGTAATGGTTTCAGTTTCCGTAGACATAATTCACTCCGAAAGAAACGTAATATAATGGGAAATGCACGTTTGCAATAAATCTTATCTATTATATATAAACGCGGCGATTTTGTCAACCGGAAGGTTTTGCCTGACCGCACACAAAGGTTTTGCCTGAGCGCACACGGCGGCGAACGGCGTATACTTGACAATTCCTTCAAAAAAGCTTATGATAAACGGGATGCCGTATTTTTCGGCAAAGCTGAAAAACCGCACCTCAGAAACAAACGGAGGAGATACAATGAAAAAATATTTACCGCTGATCCTTGCGGGGGTCAGCCTGATCCTGATATTCGCCGTCGCCTTCGGCGCGTCCAGGAGCGCCCGGCTCAAGAAGCTGCGCAAGGCGGACGACCCGCAGCCCGCGGTGACCACCACCGCGCCGGAGGGCACCTCCGCGGCGGGCGAGCCCGGCAGCGAAAGCCGGATAGCCTGCGAGGGCGAAAGCGCCGGCGAGGGCGAATCCACCGAGATCCCCACGGCCGCGCCCACCGCGCTTACCGAGCTGCCCGTGCCCACCGTGATCAACATGCCCACCGACGAGAGCTGGAGCCACGTGGTGATCAACATCTTCTATCAGATGAACGAGACCTACGAGCCCATGGTGGCCCCGGCGGACGAGCGCGGTGAGATCGTGCTGGACGAGCGCGTGGCGGAGGCCTACAAGCAGATGGCGGCGGCCGCTTCGGCGGACGGCATAAAGCTGACGCTGGCCTCGGGGTACGTTGCGCCCTCGCGGCAGCAGAGATTATACGATAAGCAGGTGGAAACGCTGGTGAACGGCGGGCTTTCACAGGCGGAGGCCGCGCTGAAGGCCGCCTATACCGTGCTGCCGCCCCGCTGCAGCGAGGCCAACTACGGCCTGAGCGTGGATATCGGCTGGACGGAGGACGACTTCGCCTCCTCCCCCGCCTACGTGTGGCTCAGGGCCAACGCCGCCAAATACGGCTTTGTGGAGCGCTACACCGCCGATAAGGAACAGATCACCCATTTCCGCGCAAGCCCCTGGCACTGGCGCTACGTGGGCCCCGACGCCGCCCAGTATATGCGCGAATATAACGTATCGCTGGAGGAATACGCGGGCAAAGTCAACTGATCCCCTGAAGCAAGATCCCAAATCTCAATCAAAGGAGCGTTCGTATGTCTGAAGCCGCAGCAAAGAAACCGCTTACCGTGAAGATCGCCGAGCTCATCACGGGGCTGAAAGAAAACTGGCACGTGCCGAAGCCCGGCGAATACACGAGCATAAAGGAATTTATGTTCTACTGCCTCGGCATCATGGGCGTGTGCGGGTTCACCTTTATCTGCAACGATACGGTGTCGTTCACCGCCTCGTACCTGTGCGGGTCCATTTTTGAGATCAAGATGATGGACTTCACCATCATCACCTTTATCGCGCTGGCGGTAAAATACGCCACGCTCTACATCGAATCCATTTCGATGACCATTTTCGAGAACCTCGGCCATCTGGGCTCCGACAAGGCGAAAAAGGCCGCCGTGGCCTACGGCGCGTGCTTTATTGTGGGCGTGGGCTGCTACTTTATCCCCTCGGCGCCCTGCGAGGGCATCATCAAGGGCCTGCCGCAGCTTGTGGCCAATATTCTGGTGATCACCGGCGTGGGCGGACCGGTCAACTGGTTCCTGCGCTACAAATTCTGCCGCAAATACGGGCGCTATAAGCCCTTCCTCGTGGCCTACGGCATTCCGATCGCGGTGCTCACGTGCCTCATTCCCTTCGTGCCCCGCACGCTGGATTACACCACCCGCCTCGTGATCCTCCACTTTTTGTTCACGCTGCGCGGCCGCTTCACCGCCTGCTACTACGATAACGCCAAAACCATCATCGCCGTAATCACGCCCAACTCCGTGGAGCGGCAGAAATACTACTCCTTCGGCGCCATCTTCCTCGGGGGGCTGAGAAGCATCTTCCGCATCGTGTACCCCATCATGATCCGCGCCACTGGCGGGTATCTCGATATCCGCTCTTATCAGATCTTCGTGCCCATTCTGTGCGTGTTCTGCATCGCCATATCCTTCCTGATGGCGGGGGTGAAGGAGCACGTTTCCGAAAATCAGGGGACCACGGCCCCCAAGGTGGAATTCGGGCAGGCGGCAAAAACCATACTCAAAAACAAATACTTCTGGATCGTGCAGCTCGCCGCCATGTTCGGCCTGTGGAACGCCATTGCCGACGGCGTGATCAACTACGCGCTGGTGTATTCGCTGCGCGTGGAGTGGCTCACCGGCGTGGTGAGCATTGCGGGCATCACGAGCGTGATCGGCAATTTAGCCATGCCGTTTTTGGTGAAGCGGCTCGAAAAGCGCACCATCGTGATCGTGCTGCGCCTCACGTGGGCGCTGATCACGGCCGGGTACCTGATCGGCCTGCACAACGGCAACAGCATTCCCATTCTGATGCTGTTCATCTTTTTGCGGAGCGCCATTTCGGCGGGCTGCTCCGGCATCACGGACGGTCTGAACGCCGATATCCTCGATTACCACCAGTGGAAGACCGGCCAGCGGGCGGATAACATGATCTCCATTTTCTCGTGGTTCACCACGCCCATAGCAACGCTTTTGGGGCTGGTGGCCCCGGCGCTGCTCAAATACTTCGGCCTCACCTCGGATTGGGACGTGCTCTTCGATTCCGCCGTGTTCTCGAACGTGATGCACGTTTACGTATACCTTTGCATCGCGGGCCTGATCATCTCCACCGTGCCCTTCATCTGGTACGATATGACCAGAGAGAAGCACGATTTCTACGTGCGCGAGATCGCCGCGCGGGAGGGCCACAACGTGACCCCGGCCCCGGCGGCAGCCGCGGAAGGAGGCGAGGCAAAATGAAGAAGCTGATTTGCGTTTTGCTGGTGCTTTGCGCCGCCGTCAGCCTCGGCGCCTGCTCCCTCAACGAGATCTCCGTAAAATACAAACCCGTGGAGGGCGGCCTTGCCGTGACCTCTTACACCGATAAGACCGTGATCACCGAATTCACGGTGCCGGACGAGGTGGACGGCGTGCCCGTGGTGGCCATTGCCGACTTCGGCCTGTGCAACGCCGAATCGCTGGTGAAGATCACCATCGGCAAAAACGTGAGGGAGATCGGCGACTGGGCCCTCACCAACAACCAGCACGTCACCGAATACGCGGTAGACCCCGAAAACGAATACTTCTGCGCGGTGGACGGCGTGCTGTTCACCAAGGATATGAAGACCCTGTGCTTCTACCCGAGCGGCAGAAATATAGAGTTCGATAAATACGGCACCGCCCTGAACACCACCGAATACGCCATCCCGGACGGGGTGGAGGTTATCCGCAGCAAGGCGTTTTACAAGTGCTACTACGTGGACGTGACCGCCTTCCCCGATTCCATTACCCGCATTGAGGAAAAGGCCTTCCACCGCGCCAGCGCCCTCACGGATTTCGACGTGCCCGCCAACCTTGCGCACATCGGCAAGGACGCCTTCGCCTACGATTCCCTGCTCACCGAGCTCACCCTGCCCGCCACCATCAAAGAGATCGGCGAATACGCCTTTTTCAACTGCACGGGCATGAAAAAGCTCACCATCCTCGCCAAGGAAGCGGACGTGACCCTCGGCAACAAATGGCAGCCCACCGAAAAGGGCAGGATCTCGAAAAACTGCGAGATCACGTTTGCGGAGTGATTCGCCGTTTGCCATTCGCACGGCGCGCTCCCTATGCGCGCCAACGAAATCCGTCCTGTCGGACGGGTGAAATCGCCTGTAAAGCGGTGAAATCCCTGCGGGGTGAGATCCGCCTGCGACGGGTGGACGGATTTCATTTCACCGTTCGGCAAAGCCGGACGATTTCACCGAAATATCTTAAGAATACAGAATAACCCACTATGACGCTTTCAAACGGCTGAAAGCTATCATAGTGGGCTTTTTTTCGGCTTTATAATACTATTGTTCTATTATTGAATTGGATCAATAGAACCGATTGCCATCTGTAAAATCAGTTGAGCATCTGAGGTTGTAATCGCATTATCATAATTGACGTCACATAATGCTTCATTCAGGTTGGTATAATTATCTAAATCAATTGCCCAGCGAAGAACCTGTCTGGCATCAGAAGTATCTATAACACCATCAAGATTTGAATCGCCCATAAGATAACCCTTTGCCAAGCGAACTGCTCTAAATGTATTTAATCTGCCGCCGGTAGAGACCTTACCGGACAATCCGCTGATGGGATCAACAGCATCCAGTAGTTTTGTTTTTAACTGGTTTGATGTTAAATTGGGATTTGCTACTTTCATTAATGCCAACGTGCCAGTTACTTGCGGGGCAGATAAAGATGTTCCATCCATTTCGAAATTTGAATAAGTATCAGGGGATACAGTTGTATATATTTCTTTCCCAGGAGCAGCCAAATGGACTTTTGATGAATGATAACATGAAAAAGATGCCAAATCATCATTTTCATCGGTAGCAGCTACAACAATCATATTGCTCAAGTTATAGTTTGCTGGATATGGGATGGTTGATGTGCCGTTATTGCCAGCTGCAACAACACATAATCCACTATAACTATTTATTGCATTTCGTAATGCTTCATTATATACTAAGTTACCTATACTCATATTAAGAATAGGAATATTATTATTAATGGCATAGTTTACAGCATTGGTAACGCTATCGTTTGAAACATCTCCTCCCGAAGCGGCCCCAACTCTTAAATTGACAATTGAGGCATACCATGCAACTCCGGAAACTCCCATTCCGTTGTTCCCTCTAGCTGCCGCTATCCCTGCAACAATTGTCCCGTGTCCTACAATATCGCTTAAATCATTCTCACCACTTACACAATTATGACTAAGTGTCGCATTGATATTTGAGATAAGATCAGGATGTGACGATGTAATACCAGAATCAACAATGCCTATTTTTATTCGTACTGTGCCTTTTGTAATTGCCCAAGCTTTTTGACTCATTATTTTAGTTAAGGCATATTGACTTGAAAAGAATGTATCATTGGGAACGACCATTGAATATGTATTCTTGCAATTATAATCTTGTTCTGCAATAAGAATATCTTCACGTTTAGTCAGATTGTTTATTAATTCTATCAGGTGTTCTTTTCCGAATTCGGTGAGATATAACTTCTCGACCCTATAGAAATCCTCTTTGTTGGCTAAACAACCTTCCGTATATGTAAGAATGGCTTCAACTCTCTTAACATATTCCTCTCCGAAATATGATGGTTCATAATCTTTGTCAGGGAAAGAGTAATCGTGCTCCATGCAGACCAAAATATAATCGTCTATAGGGACTGCATCTTTGGGAACGGCATTCGCTTGTACATCATCCATAAACGCTTGCATTGTCTTATAGTCTCTTTCTGCACAGAGAATATCAGGACGAGCATTCAGTTGTTCAATAAAGAGGTCTATATTATCCTGACCGAATTCGGTTAAATATAGTTTTTCAATTCTGCAAAACTCATCTTTGTCGGCTAAACATCCGTCTGTATATGTAAGAATGGCTTCAACTCTCTCAACATATTCCTCTCCGAAATATGATGGTTCATAATCTTTGTCGGGGAAAGAGTAATCGTGCTCCATGCAGACAAGAACATAATCACAAACAGGAATCAGATCTTTATCAGGGATAACTTCATCAGATGCTGTCGCAAAATAAGATAAACTGTTGCACATCAAAATGAGTGAAAAAATAATGATCAGATGCTTAATTATTCTTTTTTTTATCATTTTTGTACCCTCCATTATGATTTATTTGTTGTACATTGTTATTGTTATAGTTCTGGGTTGTAATCAGTAATGATTCACCTCCGCAAAGATGTATTCTTTTACAGAAATCGCACATCACTCCCTTCATTAAATGATATCTGATATTAGTTTAGTAGACTGATCATAAAATCAAAAAAATCAGATAATTGATTTGAATAACAAATGATTTTATAATATCCGGAATCTCCAACAAATTCTCCTTCGATATGTGTTTTTAGTTTCCTATAACTAATTTTAATATGGTTAATGATAAAGCAATCAGAATACGGATTTTCAGTTTTATATTTGTCGGGCATATCATTTGAATTCATTACCATTGGCTGATAAGCAATCTCGTAAGTTTTTCCATCCTTAGTAGTTTTTAAAATGAAAATCCTCGGTCCCAATTCCATATATTCTCCTATAGATTCGCTTTGAACACTATAGTAATCAGCAGTCTCATATTCTTCCAAGTTAATACCTGCTAATATAATTGTTTCATCTTTAAGATGTGAAGAAGCATTGTTTATAAAAGACTCAAATGATTCATAAGAACTCCGAATTAGTTTCTCATTATTTCCTTTATTGTTAAAAGGCATAATTATTAACCCAATAGATACAACTATTGCAAGCATTGCGGCAACTGCCCAGTATTTCCAATTCATTAAATATACTTTTTTTTGCGGACGTCTGTTTTCATACGAAAACAGGTATTCCTCATCTACCTCATTGAGTGCTGATATAACTGAATCAGTCATAAATCATATCCCTCTTTCTTAAGAAATTGTTTTAATTTGTTTCTGCATTGCATTAATATCATCTTTGTTTTACTTTGTGAAAAATTCATTTTAGACGAAATTGTTGATATGGAATCAAAATACCAATATCTCCCGATAAAGACGTTTCTACATTCTGGTGTTAACGAGGCTAAAAAACTATTTAGTGCATCTCTCAACTCTAACCGTTCCACCAAATCTGCTTGACCATTTGAGGAAAGAGCGTAATCCAATTCATCATAAACTACTTGATAACGGCCTTTGCCTCTTTTTATGGCGTTTTTTCTTTGTATCAGATCAAGTGATACGTTTCTAATTATTCTTCCAATGTAAGCTTTGAGATTTAATGGACAGGCAGGGGGGATTGAGTTCCATATTTTTAGGTATGTATCATTAACACATTCGTCAACATCTTGTTTGTTTTGAAGGATATTAAAAGAAATGGTGTGACAATAATTACCATACTTCTTTTCAGTTTCTAGTATCGCACGCTCCGAACGAGAATTATACAATTCAATTATTTCATAATCTTCCATAATCTTGCCCTCCATCTTTAAAGACGAGTTCTGTTGTTATTTGGTCAAAATCAAAACAAAAAGATATACATAAAATACTGTTTTTGTTATAAAAAATACTGGGCGATAACGCTTGACAACGAACCGTACTATTGCTATAATACAGTTGAGCCGTACTATCGGCATAATACAGTTTTTGAAAGGGCGGTGACGCGATACGGTTGCCTTCGATGATTTTTCGCCCGTGGAGGGCGTGCCGATCTCGCTGCAGATCGTGCGGTATATCAAAAACGGGATCGTATCGGGCGGGATCGTGAACGGGGACGAGGTCCCCTCGCGCCGGGTACTGAGCGCCCTGCTGGGCGTGAACCCCAACACCGCGCAAAAGGCCTACCGCCTGCTGGAGGACGAGGGCCTGCTGGAATCCCGCGCCGGGGCGAAGAGCTTTATCCGCGCAACGGAAGAAACCGCGCGTCGGCTGCGGGCCGAGCTGACCGCCGCGGACGCGATGGCCGCCGTGAACCGCCTGAAGGCGCTGGGGCTGACAAAGGAAGAAGCCCTCGCGCTGATCGAAGCCCATTGGAACTGAGGTGAAAAAATGAAAAGATACGCTTCCGTATTCGCGTTATATACAAGGAGCACGGTTTTTTTCACGCTGGGCGTGACGCTGCTCGGCGG
>CAMVBR010000039.1 GCA_947165755.1 uncultured Clostridia bacterium | reverse complement strand
CACGATCACCACCAGCATCACGGCGGTGGTGGCCAGCGTAAAGATAACGGTGTTGCCGAAATACTTTGCCAGCGGCACCTCTTTGAAGGCGGAAATATAGTTTTGCAGCGTGGGATCGGCGGCGAAGAACTTCGGGATATATTCGGCGTTATACGAGGAATAGCTCTTGAAGGAGGTGAGCACCATCCAGTAAAACGGAAAAAGCACCACAAGCCCCCATACCGACAGCAGGAAATACGTTACCGTTTTCGTTGCGGCTTTTCCCGCGCGGTGCGCCCGGCCGATGCGCTCGTATTCGGAAGTTTTTTCGGTTTTCATGGTTCTTCCTCCTTAAAACTGCAGCCGCTTGCGGGTGCGCAGGTTCACAACGGTAATGGTGAATACGATGGCAAAGAGGATCAGCGCCGCCGCCGAGGCGTAAGAGGGGTAGCCGCCGGAGTTACCGTAGAGCATATCGTAAACGTAGCCCACGATGGTGTTCATGCCTGCGGCGTTCAGGTCCACGCCGAAGAGCGCCACCGCGTCCGAATAGGCCTTGAAGGCCCCGATGAAGCCGGTGATGATCAGGTAAAACAGCATGGGCGAGATCATGGGCAGGGTGATGCGGGTAAAGGTGCGCAGCTTCGAGGTGCCGTCGATCTTGGCGGCGTTATAGTAATCCTGATTCACGCTTGCCAGCGACCCGGTGAGAATGAGCACCTTGAAGGGCATTACGATCCACACCGTGTAGATGCACATCACCAGCATTTTCGCCCAGTAGGGGCCGTCGATGAAATCCACGCTTTTGCCGCCGAAGGCGTTGATGAGCAGGTTCACGAGCCCTTCGGAGTAGGCGGTCTTCTTGAACAGGATCATGAATACGAGGCCCACGGCCAGCGTGTTGGTCACGTAGGGCAGAAAGAATACCGTCTGGTACAGCTCCTTGAGGGGCTTGATGGAATTGAGCCCGAGGCTGATGAGCAGCGCAAGGCCGGTGGATACGGGCACGGTGATGATCACGAGGATCAGCGTATTTTTCACGGCCTGCAGAAAATAGGGATCGTGCAGCACGTAAGAGAAGTTGTAGCCGCCCACGCCGAAGAAGGACTGGCTCGCCGAGTTGTAGCCCTCCTCAAAGGCGTAGATCACCACGTCGAACAGGGGGTATACCATAAACACGCCCAAAAAGGCGATGGCGGGCAGCAGATAGAGCCACGCCTTCAGGTTATTCTTTTTCATGGCCGCCTCCCTCGATCTCAAACCGGATGCGCTCGCCGGTATCGGCGGAAAACAGGTAGGTTTTATGCGGCTTCAGGGCGAAGCGCACGGCGTCGGAAATGCCCACCGCGTCCTCGGCGCTCACGATGGCGCGGCCCGCGTCCGTTTCCAGCGCCTTGTGGCGGAACACGATGCTGGTATCGCGGCCCATCACCTCCACGCGGTCCACGGGGCAGGGGAGGCTGCCGTTGGGGGTGGGCACGAAGCCCTCGGGGCGCACGCCCACGCTTACTTTACCGTCCGGCGCGCCGGGTACGTTGAGAACGGCGCCGCCGTCTATATACAGCACGCCGTTTTTTACCTCGCCCGCGAACACGTTGATGGGCGGCGTGCCGAGGAACTTGGCCACGAACAGGTTCACCGGGTCGTCGTATACCTCCTGCGGCTTGCCGATCTGGTGTACCGCGCCCTCCTTCATCACCACGATGGCGTCCGAAATACTCATGGCCTCCTCCTGATCGTGGGTGACGAACACGGTGGTGATGCCGGTCTCGCGCTGGATGCGGCGGATCTCCTCGCGCGTTTGCAGCCGCAGGCGGGCGTCGAGGTTGGAAAGAGGCTCGTCCAGCAGCAGTACGCCGGGCCGTTTTACCAGCGCCCGGGCGATGGCCACGCGCTGCTGCTGCCCGCCGCTCATCTCTTTGGGGCGGCGTTCCAGCAGGTGGTCGATCTGCACCAGCTTCGCGGCCTCCACGGCGCGCTCGCGCATCTGCTCCTTTGTGGGCCGGTCTTTTCCCTTGATGTTCTGCAGCGGGAACATGATATTCTGCAGCGCCGTTAAATGGGGGTAAAGCGCGTAGTTCTGGAATACCAGCCCCACGCCCCGCTTTTCCGGCGGCAGGGAAGTGACGTCGTCGTCGCCGAAGAAAATGCGGCCCTCGGTGGGCGGCTCCAGCCCCGAGATCAGGTTCAGTGTGGTGCTTTTGCCGCAGCCGGAGGGCCCGAGCAGCGCGATGAGCTGCCCGTCCGGGATCACAAAATTGAGGTCGCTGGCGGCGATCACTTCGGTTTTGATTTTCCTGTTGCGGTTCGGGTACCGTTTGGTGAGATGCTCTAATACGATTTTCATTGGCAGATCCTCTTTTCCGCGTGGAAAAATTTTCTTCAGTATATCATAATTATACATCTACTTCAAGAAATGATAAAAAATTAACATGGGCCGCGTCTTTACTTCGGCGCGGTTCTGTGCTATTCTTAAGACGTATCAAACGTACGGAGGTTACCTTATGGAAAACAATACCGCGCCCGCCGCGCAGGAAAAGGTGCCCGTATCGGGCAAATTCTGGCTCAGCTTTGCCGATTGCCTTTGCGGCACGCTCAATTCGCTGCTCACCGGCGGCGGCATGACCTATTTCTTCACCAAATTCATGGGCATGGACGAGGGCCTTGCCAGCATCGTGTGGATCCTGTTCGGCATCTGGAACGCCTTCAACGATCCGCTGTTCGGCTATATTTCGGACCGCACGAAATCAAAGCTCGGCCGCCGCATCCCCTATATCCGCTACGGTTCTCTTTTTTACTCTGTCATTTTCATCATAACGTGGTTCAAATGGCCCTTCGGCGGCAGTCAGGCGGCGCTGTTCGTGCAGATGCTGGTCACGCTGTTTTTGTTCGATACGCTCTACACCGCCATCGCCACCTCGCTTTACGTGATGCCCTACACCATGGCGGTCACCAATAAGGCCCGCAGCGGCATTTTTATCTGGAAGATCGGCTTCAGCCTGATCACGCTGGCCGTGCCGTTGGTGGTGTTCCCCATGATCAAGCCCGAGGTGGGCAGCGATCCCACCCGCTTTCAGATCATCATGGCGGCCATCGGCGCAGCCGCGTTCATCGTGATTTTCGTTTCCACGTTCTTTTATAAAGAAAAGGTGCAGGACGAATCCGAAACCCAGATGGGCATCTTCAGGAGCATTGCGGAATGCTTCAAAAACCGGGCCTTCGTCATGTTCGAGATCCTCAGCTTTACGGTGATCTTCATTCAAACCATCCTTATGCAGGGCGTGATCTATTATTTCGATGAGTTTTCCACGCCCATGCCGCTGGCCTACGGGGCGCTGGGGCTCGGCGCCGTGGGCGGCATCATCCTTTGGATCAAGATGCTGCGTCCCTGGGGCGTTCGCAAATGCGTTACCATCATGTGCATCGCCTTTGCCGCCGCTGCCGCCGCCATGTGCGTGCTGGGCGGGTTTACCCCGGTGGCGCTCGTGGTGTTCCTGTTTACCGGCGTGGGCTTCGCGGGCGGCATGTATCTGGTGCCCATTATGAACGGCGACGTGATCGATTACGACGAGCTTCGCACCGGCGCGCGCCGCGAGGGCATCTACGCGGGCGTGAATTCCCTGATCACCAAGCCCGCCATCAGCCTTGCCAACGCCGCGTTCCTGATGATCGCCAAGTGGTTCGGCTACGATACCGCTCTGGCCGCCGGTTTGCAGAGCCCCATGGCGAAGCAGGGCGTTTTAGTGGCGTGGATGGCCATTCCCGCGCTGCTGCTCATCCTTTCCGCTGTGGGCATGAAGTTCTATCCGCTGTTCGGCGCGAAATGGGATGCGCAGAAGGCGGAGCTTGCCGCGCGCCATACGGAGGAAGCCGATGGCTGAACCGGCGATCCTCACAAACATGTGCATGGTGTACGACCGCGAGGGCCGTGTTCTGGTGGAGGACCGGTTAAATCCCGATTGGCCCGGGGTCACGTTCCCGGGCGGGCACGTGAAAAAGAACGAATCCTTCACCGATTCCGTGATCCGCGAGATCAGGGAGGAAACAGGCCTCACCATCGAATCGCCGCGGCTGTGCGGCGTAAAGCAGTTTGAAACGGAGCGGGGAGAGCGCTATATCGTGCTGTTTTTCAAAACGGACCGCTTTTCCGGCACGCTGCGGGATTCCGGCGAGGGGCGCGTGTTCTGGATCCGTCCCGAGGAGCTTGGAAATTATAAGCTCGCAAACGATTTTGACGATATGTACCGTATCTTTGCCGACGACGGCCTGCAGGAGTTTTTCTGGGAGCGCGGCGAAAACGGATGGGTCAAGCATATTTACTGAGGCGATATCATGAGTGAAGAATACTGTTCTGTATATTATCAGCCCGGGGAAAACCCCGTGTTCTGCTATCGTACCGGGCTCACCGTATATGAGGAATCTCTGTTTCGGGGCGTGCCCGTCGCCTCCGGCTGGAACACGGCGGGCTACCCGCTGAACGTGCTTTCCAACTGCCCCACAAGGCTTTCACCCGCCGATTTTGCCGAGCCTGCTGTGTTTTCGGCGGTGCTCAGCGGCCAGGCGGCGGAATACGGCCTGCGGTTCGTTGATTTTTCAAAAGCCGAAGGACCCGGCGGCATCCGCGCGGTGCTCACGCTCGAGAGTGAAATCCTGCCCGTTACGGTGCGCATCGTAACGGCGCTGGACGGCACCGCCATGTTTTCGCGCCATATCGAGATCGATAATCACGGCGGTGCGCCCTTGTGCCTTTCCCGCCTGAAGGTGTTCGGCGGCGGCATGGAAGCGCAGGACCGAGCGCCCCTCACGCGGGAGACCGACCCCGAAAAGCTCTATTCCCTCGGGTATTTCGATAACGACGAATGGGGGCACGAGGGAAGCTTTGCTTGGCGGCCGCTGCCGCCGGGCACGTTTTCGGTGGATACCCGCTTCGGCGCGGACCGTTTCCGCCATCCTCTCTGCTTTCTGCGCAATAACGTTACCGGCACGCTCTGGTTCTGCCAGGCGGCCTTCAGCGGCGGCGTCCGTTTTTCGGCAAGCCTGAACGCCGCGCCTGACCGAAGCCGCAGCCTTCTGTCCTTTGCCGCCGAGATCGCCGGTTATGCCCCGCTGTACGTGATCGGGGCGGGGGAGACCTTCGTTTCTCCCGCGGTGCATATCGGCGCGGTGCACGGCGGCCTTGACGACGCCGTGAACGAAATGCATGCCCATATTCGGCGCTCGGCGCTGAACCTGCCCGAGGCGGACCCCGCCGCCTGCCTTGTGGGCGCGGGCATGGGCGCGGAGCACGATATGAGCGTAGAGACCTCCAAGGCCTTTATGCGGCAGTTCAAGGAGATGGGCGCCGAGGTGTTCATCGTGGACGCGGGCTGGGAGTGCCCGCCTGCCGACGGCGACATCGATTGGGGCGGGTATAACGGGGTCAATGTGCCGAACCCGGACCGCTACCCGAACGGCCTTACGGAGCTTGCGGATCACTGCCATTCGCTCGGCATGAAATTCGGCCTTTGGGTAGAGATCGAGCGCATGGGCCGCCTTGCGCCGCTGTTCAAAGAAAAGCCCGAATGGCGCGGCGTGAATGTTTTCGGCGAGCGCGACGGCGGCTATCTCGATTTCACCGACCCCGCCGCGGCGGCGTGGGCCGAAGCGGAGCTGGCCCGCATCATTACCGAATATAAGGTCGATCTGCTGCGTGTGGATTACAACGTATCGCATAAATCTTATTTCTGCATGGCCGATACCGGCACGGGGATCAAAGAGTGCATTCCCCTCAGGCATTTCGCCGCGGTTTACGCCATGTACCGCCGTTTGAAACAGCGCTTCCCGCAGGTGATCTTTGAAAACTGCGCGGGCGGCGGCGGGCGCACGGACCTGGGCATGATGCCGGCGTTCAATCACACGTGGGTATCGGATTGGCAGAACCTGCCCCGGGCCGCCCTCATCACGAACGGCATGACCATGGCGCTGCCGCCCGAGCGGGTGGACCGTCTGTTTGCCGGTATGGGCAGCCACGTTTTCGGCGGGCTGGACGCGCAGCTCAGGAACGCCATGCTCACCCACATGACGCTGAACGTGGTCTCCCCGGCCGTTGCAGAGTGGAATCCGAAGCAGATGGAATTCATCCGGCGCAGCGTGGCTCTGTATAAGGCGTTCATCCGTCCGTTTTTGCCCCGGTGCAAGGTATACCACCACACGCCCGAAGCCGAAAAGGCGCTTGCGGACGGCAAAATGATACTGGAGCTCGCTTCGCCCGAGGGGGACCGGGGCGCTGTGGGCATATTTACGCTCTCCCGTACCCCCGACGCTATGATCACGGTATTCCCGCGCGGCGTCAAAGCGGAGTTTACCTACCGCGTGAGGGCGGATAATACCGGCGCCTGCGTTACCCTTTCGGGATATACGCTGCTTTCGCAGGGGTTCCCCGTATCCGTTCCGGCGGCGCTCTCCTCCGAGCTGCTCACCTACGAGGCGGTGGAATGAGCGGGCAGAAAAAGAGCGTCCCGTTGGCGCTCGTTTCGGTGGGGATCTGGGCTACGCTTTCCACCTCGGCAAAGCTGCTTTTGAAGGACCTGCCCGATCTGCAGGTGCTGGGCGTGAGCGGCGCGCTGGCGTTCGCGTTCATGCTTATAATGCTGTTCGCCACAGGCGCGTATAAGAAACTGAAAAACTATAAGCCCCGGCAGTATCTGCAAATGGCGGGGCTCGGGTTTTTGGGGCTGTTTTTGTATTCGGCGCTCTACTACTACGCCATCGGCGTGCTCACGGCAGGGGAGGCCTGCATCCTGAACTACCTGTGGCCCATCATGCTGGTGCTGTTTTCGTGCCTGCTGCTCAAAGAAAAAATGACCGTCCGAAAGGCGGCGGCGCTGATTCTGTCCTTTGCGGGTGTGGCGGCGCTGTCATTTGGCGGCGCGGCTGGCGGCGGAAGGTGGGCAGGCGTAGCGGCGTGCGTGGCTGCCGCGGCCTGTTACGGCCTTTACTGCGTGCTGAACAAAAAAACGGATTTCGACCAGACCGTGCTTATGACCGTGGTTTGGTTCACGGTGACGGTATGCGCCTGCATACTGGGGCCGCTCACCGAAACGTGGGTGAAAACGGACCTGCGGCAAAGCCTCGGCCTCGTTTGGATCGGCGTGTTCGTCAACGCCGTGGCGTATCTCACGTGGGGAATGTCGCTCAAATACGCGAAGTCCACCGCCCTGATCGCCAATCTCGCCTATCTGGTGCCGGTGCTCTCGCTGGCGCTTTCGGCCCTCGTGCTGAAGGAGCCCGTCACGTGGCAGGCGGCTCTGGCGCTTGTTTTGATCGTTGGCGGCATCCTGCTGCAGAGCATGAAAACAGGCGAAAAAAACCGAGAATAACATATTAGACATACGGTGTCCGCCTTTTTTGCGGCGTTTCTCGCTTTGCGTCGTGGAAAGAAGGCCCGTACCGCGCTAAACTGAAGGCGAAAGGAGATGGTCGTACGGATCAACAGAAAACCGGCGCGTTCCTTAAGGAGCTGCGCAAAGAAAAGGATCTCACCCAGGAGCAGCTCGCCGAGCGCTTCGGCGTTACCGGACGCACCGTATCACGCTGGGAGACCGGCGTCAACCTGCCGGACCTGTCGCTTTTGGTGGAGCTGGCGGACTTCTATGACGTGGACATCCGTGAACTGATCGACGGAGAAAGGAAAAGCGAGAAAATGGAACCCGAAACCAAAGAGACCTTACTCAAGGTATCCGATTACACCGAGGCGGATAAAAAACACTCGGTGAAAAAAGCAAAACGGCGTTTGGCTGTGTGTATTGCCGTACCGGCGGCGCTGCTGATCCTGATCGCTGTTGCGCTCAATTTTCTGTTCGGCAACCCCGTATCCAAGGCCATGGCGGTGCATAACGCAGAAACGATACTCAATATCAGATTCGGACGCGGCGAGTACGAGGTGAAATCTGTCGGCTACTGGATCGAGGACGCGGAATACTTCGTTTCCGTCGGCAAACCGGGCAGCACCGATTCTCACTACGTCATGAATTTCGGCATGTTCGGCAACTACCGGTACGACGATTACGAATATAAAGTGCTGCACAAGGGCGCCGTGTTCGAGCGCATGGACCGGGAGTATCACGAAACCGTTCTGCCCGCCCTGGGGGAGATCTACGGCGAAAACGCCGCCGATCTCGGCTTCGGAACCGTTCTGACCGGCGACCCGGAGGAAAACGAAAACGTAAGTAAAATCAACCGTCTGCAGGAAAATCAGGTCGCGTTGGATCAGGTTTTCGATTATAAAGAGATCGGCAGAGAATACGGCGAGGTTGTATTGATGCTGGAGGATACGGACCTTTCCGCAGGGCGTCTTGCCGAAGAGCTCAAGAAGCTGAAAACGGAGCTGAACGCCCGCGGGGTGTATTTTCAGGCAGTCTCCCTCAGCATTACGGATCCGTCCTCCGCTTCCCGGCGCGGGGAGGGGAAGGGCTACGATATTGTCGGCGTGTGGCATTTTCCCGCGGAGGATATCCGCGAGCCGGGCCTTGCGGAACGTGTGACTGCGGTAATGATGAAATAAACGAATAAACGAAACACGGCGGAGAAGCGATTCCCCACCGTGTTTTTTTACTGTATTACTATTTGCCCGAATACAGTGCAGAAATGAATTATACAAACGTCGCTTACAGACACGATCACCGCTGCAGCCCGATGGCTGTGCGCAGGATCAAACGCGCGTCCGCCGTGGTAACGGCGCCGTCCCCCGTCACGTCCCCGATGCGCAGGGCAAGATCCGTTTGTTTATCCAGCTTTACGGCGATGCGCAAGGCCGCGCGGGCGTCCGCCGTGGTGATCATGCCATCGCGGTTCAGGTCGCCGGGCTGATAGCCGTAGCCGGTGCGGTCGGCGGCGGAAAGCGAAAGGGTGACCGTATCGGTTTTTACGGGAATACCGGTGAAAAGCTGGGTCACCTGAAACGCCGCCGTCACCTTGCTGCCGTTCACCTCCGCCGTTCCGGGAACGATACGCCAGCTGCCGCTTATTATCTCATAATCCGTTCTCGTTTTCAGACAGACCGCGCCTGCCTTGGTCCTGATGAAAACGGCCTGCAAAGTCAGCTTATAGGCAGCCGCGCCGTTTTTATCGTAATACGTTTTTGTATTCGTAACGGAAAAAGGCTCATAAACGGCGGGAATAAAAACGCCCGGCGTACTCGCATAGTGATCCGTCCCCGGGGCGGTGTCTATCGGGGGTGCAGGCGCTTCGGTAACGTTGCCGTAGCCGTTGAAAATGCAGGCCCAAAGCCAGTCGGGCAGCTCGGAAAGCAGCGTGCCCTCCAGCAGAAAATACGGGGAATACGGCTCGCACGACCGGCTTTCCAACGAAACGGCAGGCGTTTCCTCGGCGCGGGCGGCCGCCGAAAGCGGCAGCAAAAGCAGCAGCGCCAGCAAAAGTGAAATCGTTCTTTTCACAGCGCGTCCCCCTCGGTAACAACGATCTCTTCATTGAAGGAGCCGTGCATATCGCTGCGGCCCTCCACGTAAAGCGCGGTGACCGCCACGCCCCATAAAAGCAGCGCAGCCAGCAGCGCCGCGACCACCGCGTTTCGCAGGGTCAGCCTTTTGCGCACCGCGCCGATCTCGGTTTCGGCGAAAAACGCGCGCGCCACGTCCTCCGGCGAGCCGAACCGCGCTTGGATCTTTTCGATATCGCCGATTTGATTCGCCTCGGCGTAATCCATAATATTGTTTTCAAGCTCCGAAAGAAACCCCGCGGACGCCTTCGTTTTTACCAGCAGCAGCCGCCGGATCTCTTTTCGATACTTTTTTAATTCTTTTTCAAAATCAGTCATGGGGCGCTCCTTCCGCTCTGTCGAGGATCATGGCGATACCTTCGGAAATGGCAAGGTATTCCGAAAGGATCTCTTTGTAGTATATCCTTCCCTTTTCCTCTAAATGGTAATACCGGCGCGTTCGCCTTGCCCCGGCCGGGACAACGTAATCGGATATATAGCCCGCCTCGGTCAGCTTATATAGCACGGGATATAAGGACCCCTCGAGCATCGTATACACGCCGCCGCTCTTTTCCTCAAAGGCGTGCGTGATCTGATAGCCGTAGAGATCTTCCTTTTGCAGCAGATGCAGCACAAGCAGCTCCGCGGTGCCGCGTTTGAAATTATCCTGATTCTGGCTCAATTTTCTTCACCCGCGGCCATTATATCACAATATGCATTTTGTGTAAATACTTTTGCAGAAAATATATTGTTGACAAATACATTTTTTTGTGCTACACTGAAACCGAAGAGCTCCGAAAGCTCAATATAACAATGAAAAGAGGAATCGTTATGTCAATCGTAAAGCGTCTTTTTTGCGCGCTGCTCTGTTTTGCGCTGTTTGTTTCCGCGTTCGTATTCCCGGGGAGCGCCGTGGCGCCCGGCAACCCTTATAATGAGGATCTGACGCATTTATATGAAATGAAATACGGCCATCGGCTGGATCTCGTGATGGCGAGCATGGATACGGCGGAGGTGGAAGCCTACCCCTTTTACGGCGACCCGCAGGTGGACCGCATCGAAGTGCAGATGACGATTTCCGACCCCGGCCCGGAGGGCCCCGGCGAGAATCCGACCGACGCGAAGCGTTACCTGGCGCTGATATGGCTGAATACAACGGATGAAGAAAGCCTGAACGCTTTTATCGATAAGTATATGAACGCGAAGGGCGTTTTCTATATGGAAAAGGACGGCCTCGGCTATATTCCCGAAACCCGCTTCGGCATAAAGGTCGATCTGGTGCTGACGGACCGTGAAACCGGGAAGCTGCTGCCGGAGCCCGCGCTCACCCCGGCGTTTTTCGGCGAGGCGCACGTGAGCGCCGTGTATACGGCGGATGTTCGGGATCGGCTTTTGTGTATGAATGAAGATTTTCGCGCAGTCGCTGAAGACCTGCTGAAGAAATACGACGATCTTCTTGCGAACGGCAGAGCATGCGAGGCGATCCTCGAAATGGAAGACGCGGACCCCGCCGCCGCGGCGGATTTTACGCTGGCGCTGATCGATTTTGAAAACAGCCCTTATTTTACAAGAACACAAAAAGAGCTTTTCCGGAAATATGTTGGCAACGTGGAGCTGTTTGCCTACGACGCGTTCTCCGGGCCCGAGCCGCTGAAAACGCTCACGGAAACCCACGTGTTTAAGGTGTGGACGGCGCGCTGCGACGAGGAGAACCCCTTTGAAAACATCAGCGAGGCTGAAGCGGCGCACAAAGCCGTTACCAACGGGAAATACGCCATGATCTGGTACGTATACCCCAAGGATAACAATAGGGAAACGCTGACCGCGCTGGCGGAAAAGCTGGAAAACGTTTCCTGCGTGAGAGATTTCAGATGCAGTAACGGGGTGGATATGCTCGGCATTTCCGCAAAGGACGCGGAGGCGAACTACCTTTGGAACGGCAGTGTTCTTGTGCCCGGCGACGTAACCCACGACCGGAAGGTCACCATGGCGGACGCCCGCGCCGCGCTGCGCATCGCCATCGGTCTGGACCATACTGCAAGCTACGGCGAAATGGCCACGGTTGCCGCCGATACGGACGGGGACGGTAAGGTGACCACAACGGACGCCAGAAACCTGCTGCGCGCCGCCATCGGGCTGGACCCCGCCGAAAGCCTGAACTTCAAGATCCGCACCTACAGCCCGCTGCTTTTGGGGCCGCTGCCCTCGTATCACGACGGCGGCTACCGCTGGAACGCCGAAATCATACAGGGCGACGAAAAAGCCGTTTCCGTCGTCCAGCGCGAGGTGAAGACCGCGCCCGATATTCCCGGTAACGGGCCCGATACGTTTTACGCCGTGCAGGCCGAAGCCCCCGGCGTTTACCGGCTGCGCATCACCGCCTCCCGCCCGTGGGAGGATGCTTCGATCCCCCCGGTGGAGACCTATGAGTATGAGATCATAGTCAAGGATTAAAAATTCCGAAAGGATCTGCCTGATAAACTGTACCTGATCTCAAATGATCCGTTATATTGAAAAAA
>CAMVBR010000038.1 GCA_947165755.1 uncultured Clostridia bacterium | reverse complement strand
AGGATTCCACGGTCACCGAGGAAGAGATCCGCATGATGATCGACGCGGGCAGCGAGAAGGGCACCATAGACGAGGAAGAAAAAGAGCTGCTGCAGAACGTATTTGAGTTCGACGACCTCACCGCAGGCGAGATCGCTACCCACCGCACCGACGTGGCCATTTTGTGGATGGAAGAGCCGAACGAGTGGGAGAACACCATCATCGAAAGCCGCCACACCATTTTCCCCGTGTGCGAGGAAACGGTGGATAACATCGTGGGCGTAGTGAACGCCAAGGATTTCTTCGCCCTGCGCGGCAAGCGCGACAAGGGGGCCCTCAAGGCGATCCTGCGCCAGCCCTATCTGGTGCCCGAAAGCGTGCGCGCCGACGTGCTGTTTTCCAATTTAAAGAAAAAGCGCGAGCAGTTTGCCGTGGTGCTGGATGAGCACGGCGGCATGGAGGGCGTGGTGACCATCACCGATATTCTCGAGTGCATCGTGGGCGATTTCGACGAGGATACCCTCGCCGAAAACAACGGCCAGCCCGATATCGTGCAAAAGGAAGAAAACCTGTGGCGCATCAGCGGCCAGACCCCCATCGACGACGTTTGCGAGGCGCTGGACGTGGAGATCTCGGACGAGGATTTCGATACCTTCGGCGGCTACGTGCTGAGCATATTGGGCGCGATCCCCGCCGACGACACCGTGGTTTCGGTGGAGGACGACAACCTCATCATCCGCGCCGTTTCCATCAAGGAGCACCGCATCGAAATGACCGAGGTGCAAAAGAAGCTGCCCCCGGCAGAGGAAGAAGAACCCGAGAAATGACGTATACGAACAAAGCCCTCGCCGGGATCAAACTGCCCGCCGGCTTCACCGTGACCGCCCATTCGGGGGCCTTCGGCACGCCGGATAACTCTTTGGCATTTATTGAAAAGGCGCTGGCGGAGCGCTGCGATATCATAGAGATGGACGTCACCTTCCGCCCGGGCGGCCTGCCCGTGATCATCCATTCGGGCAACCCCGCCGAAGACGAGGGCGTCGAGCTGGAGGAGGCCCTTCGCCGCATCGCCGCCAACGGTACGGCCCGCATGAACCTCGATTTGAAGAGCACGGCGAACCTGCCCGCGGTGGACGCGCTGCTGCAAAAATACGGTCTCACAAATCGCGCCTTTTACACCGGCGTGGAAGAAACCACCGCGCCGACCGTACAAAAGAACTCTACCGTTCCCTACTATATCAACCACGGCTTTTCCTACGGCGAAAAGCGCAGCAAAGCCGCCGCCGAGGCCGCCGCAAAAAAGCTCGTCGCGCTGGGCGCCATCGGCCTCAACGACCACTACGGCAGCGTATCGCCCACCGTGGCGCGCGTCATGCGCGAGCACGGGCTGCTGGTTTCCGTTTGGACGGCGAACACCCCCGCCGCCATGCGCCGCTGCATCGCCCTTGCCCCCGATAACATCACCACCCGCCACCCGGATATGCTGCGCGAAATGCTCCGCCTGACCGCCGGGATCGAAAAAGAAACGTAAATACGGAAGAAGAAAGCATTGGAAGGTGTAAACACGGTTCCCGCAAAGATCGCCGTTTTCGATCTGGAAATGCCCTCCGCCCGCAGAGACGCCATCAGCGCCGTGGGTATCACCCTGATCGAGGACGGCAAAATCACAAACAGCTACTATACGCTGGTAAACCCCGAGTGTCCCTTTGACCCGTTCACGGTGGAGCTTACCGGCATCACCCCCGAAATGGCCACCGCCCACCCCAATTTCGGCGCGCTGTGGGAGGAAATGCGCCCCTGGTTCGAGGGGGCGCTGCTTTGCGCGCACGGCGCCTCGGGCGACCTGCACGTGCTGGCCAGGACCCTGCGCCGCTACGGCATCGAGTGGGTGGATTCGGTGCGGTTTTTATGCACCGTGGAAACCGCCAAGCAGTGCTTCCCCGATCAGGAGCGCTACGCGCTGCACCTGCTCTCGGCGGCGCTGGGCATACCCATAAAGCACCACGTGGCGTCCTCGGACGCCGCCGCCGCGGCCGAAATTTTGCTGCGCTGCCTTGAAATCGACCCCACCCTGCCCGATAACGCCAAGGAATTCGACATGAAGGAAGCCCGCATCGTGGGCGTACAGAAAAAACGGCGCCGCCGCAAGACGGGCGGGGCGCTGAACGTGGAAAACGAGCTGAAAAAGCTGGTGAACAAGCGCTTTGCCGCCGAACGCCGGGTGCAGTACCGCGATCAGGGCGAAAACATACTGGGCGTAAAGGCGAAATCCGTAAAGAAGCTGGCGCACCGCATCGCCCGCTCCGCCGCCGCCAAGGCGTTTTTGGAGGACCTGCCCCACACCTACCTCGAAGAGGACCTGCTGCACGCCTATCTGCTGGATGAAAAGCACGGGTTCGAGGAATGCCTGCGGCTCACCGAGGCCTTTCTGCCCTATATTGAAAACGACGACGTCTTCTTCGCCTGCAAGCCCAGGGCGCTGCTCCGCCACGGCGAGGCCATCGTGCCCGCCTGCCGGGCGTGGATCGAAAGCGACCACCCCTATACGGTGGCCTTCGGCATCCGCATGCTCTCGCAGCGCATCTCCGCAAAATCCGCCCTGCCGGACGCGGAGGAGATCCGAACCGTAGCGGGCCTGCACGCGGGGCACCCCACTGTATCGCTGGCGGGCGCGGATTACTTCTTCCGCCTGCTCAAATACGGCGACGAAGACACCGCCGCCTTCGTGCGCGAGGCCGCCGAGGGAAGCGCCGCCGCCATGCGCGGGTTCTATTTTTACGAAAAGGACGCCGAGGCCATAGCCGCAAACGCGGAATAACGGCGCAAAGACCTTTTGAAAGGACAGAAAATCGCCCGTTCGCGCTTGACGGACGGACGGTTTTTCTATATAATGATACTGATTTTTATTTTGAGGCAATACACATGAAAAAACGACTGCTTGCCGGTGTGGCGACCGGCCTTCTTTTACTGAATTTAAGCGGCTGCGGCTGGGTGGCGGACGTGCTGCATCTGGAGCTTACCCCATCCACGACCGAAACGACCACCGAGGCGACCACCGCCCCGCCGACCACGCTGCCGCTGGTCACCGACCCGCCCGCCACGATGGACCCGAACGAGCCCCGCATCGTGGGCGTATCGTCCAAGGGGTACCAGATCGTGGAGGACCACGGCCTCACCTACGTGAACGGCGTGCTGATCGTGAACAAGAAGTATTCCGTGCCCGAGGACTACGGCCCCGGGGATCTGACCCCCGAATGCAGCGCCGCCTTCAACGAGCTGGTGCAGGCCGCCGCGGCCGACGACATCGATATATTTATGATCTCGGGCTTTCGCTCCTACGAGCTGCAAACCAGCCTTTACAACCGCTACGTGGCGCGGGACGGGCAGGCGGCCGCCGATACCTATTCGGCGCGGCCCGGGCATTCCGAGCACCAGACCGGCCTTGCGCTGGACGTGAACTCCCTCTCCTATTCCTTTGCCGATACCGCCGAGGGGCAGTGGCTTGCGGCCAACGCCCACAGGTTCGGGTTCATCATCCGTTACAGCAAGGATAAGCAGGCCATTACCGGTTACGCCTACGAGCCGTGGCATATCCGGTACCTCGGCAAGGGCATGGCGGCCGCCGTGTATGAGAGCGGCCTGTGCCTCGAGGAATACTTCGGCATCATTTCAGCCTATTCGTAAGCCGCCGGTAAGCTCCTCCCAGAGCACGCCGAAGATCTCGCGCACGAAGTGAGAAGTCAACAGAATATCTGCACACAGTCAAAACAACACAACGGAGGAATTTCTAAACATGAGCGTTTATGAACTTGATTATGACGAGGCTGTTATTTTAAAATCTTCCGATGTCTTTTTTAACGGTAACCGTATCACGCTCATTCTTACGAATCAAAACATAGTCCACATTAATTCTGCAAAGTTTTTCAGTGGAGACAAAGAAGCTTACAAATTCCCCTTGCTGGATCTAAAAGAATTAAACGGAAAACCCAATATACGCATCGGAAGATCTGAAAGAGGAAAGAAACAACTGGAACTTTACTTTCAGAGACATGAAAAAGCATATTCATTTCATGGATCACCCAATGAAAAGAAATGGGCGGCTGAGATAGAAAAAGCATACAAATCAGCAATAGAGAAGAAAAAAACAGAGATGACAGGATCAAAGAAACGGATCGGAAACATCTTTACTCCGGTAAAAGATACATTTGAAAATGCAAAAAATACCATTACATCAAAGACGGCAAAATCAAAAAACATAACGATAAAGTGCCCAGAATGTGGGGCCGAACTTGTTGGACAAAAAGGGGATCAGGTCGTTTGCAGTTACTGTGATTCCCAAGTTACCATAAAATAAAGTATATAAAATCTTTCAGGAGGTACATCATGGCATTATTAAAAAACACACCCAAGGGTGGGATTATGGATGTTATCCGTTGTGATGAGACCGGCTTTTTAATTTGGAAATGGCATCCTGATAAATCCTTCGAGGGTGAGACAAAAAAGGAAAACGCAATACGCTGGGGGTCTTCCTTAAGAGTAAAAAGCGGTGAAGCTGCCGTCTTTGTCTATCACAAAGACGGAGAAATTGTTCAGGAATTTATCCTCGGCCCCTTTGACTCTATTCTTAAAACAGAGAATTTACCCCTCATAACATCGGCACTTGGGCTCGCTTATAACGGAAACACACCGTTTCAGGCAGAAATCTATTTCATCAATACCGCTGAATTACTGCAAATCAAAATAGGAGTTCCATATTTTGACGTTGCGGACCCCCGCTTTCCCGACAGAGGCGTTCCCGTTGCAGTACGTGGAGTTATGACATTCAAAATCACCGATATTGCTGATTTTATAAAAAAATATCAATTAAGAACCATATCCATTGAAGATTTCAGAGGAACCATTAAGGCCACCACCACAAAGTATGTAAAAACCGTTGTGGCTAACGCTCCGGATGAGTATGGGATTCCGGTGACCCAGTTGGAGAAAAAAATCCTTGAAATCAATGAAATAATTGAGAATCATTTAAAGAAAAGAATCACAAGTGAATTTGGCGTAACAATCGGAAGTGTAGACATATCAGATATTGATATCGATAAAACAAGCGCAAATTATAAGTTTTTACTGAAGAAAACCGACGTAGATGCGCATCTTGGCGTTGCATCAAAAATCAGAGGTTTTGTTAAAGATACTGCAAATGAAGCCGTCGGTGTTGCCACCGGTGCAGCTGCACAGGTAGCCGAAGTTGCAACAGATACGGCAGCTGCTGCTGTAGACGTAAAAGAATACAAATACGCAAAACACAAAAAGTCACAACTCGGATTTGTCAAAGGCCTATTTAAGGGTGAGGGTGATTTGTCTGCGGCCGAAAGACCGGAATCCTCATCCAAATCATCAAAAAGTGCCTCCGGCTTTGGCAGCAGTATAGGCGCGAGATTCAAAAAGAAAAACGACGAAGAGACACCGCCACCTGTTCCTACAATCAGCTATCATGTTGTTGTCGATGGATCGTCTTTGGGACCTTTTAATTACGAAGAGCTTTCAAAACTTGTTCAAAAGGGCAAGTTAACTCCCAAAAGTCTGGTTTGGAAAAAAGGAATGGAAAACTGGACTGAAGCACAAGCAGTTGAGGATTTTAATTCTTTGTTTATCACAGACGATGAAGACACCGTTCCCCCTCCCATTCCAAAAAAATAAAGAAAAGAGCGCTCCTTTTTTGGAAGCGCTTTTTTTATATTGAGCTCCATGTCAGCCGACAAGCTCCTCCCAGAGCACGCCGAAGATCTCGCGCACGAAGTAGGTGGGCAGCAGGATATACTGGGAGCGGGCGCCGATGGCCCGGCTCTCGCAGCCGAAGGCCGACGCCACCATCGAGGCGCGGCAAAGATGATATTCGTTCGTTACAAGGGCAAGCCGCTCCGGCAGGCCCTTTTCTTTTATGATCGCAAGCGAGAATTCTATGTTTTCGCGGGTGGAGCGGGAGGCGTCCTCCATCAGAATGCGTTCGGGGGCGATATCGCGATCCACCAGCATATCGTACATGCACTGCGCCTCGCTCATGGGCTCATCCTCCCCCTGCCCACCGGAGACCACGCAGTATGCGTCCGGGTGCGCTTTTAGAAAGGCCGCCGCCGCGTTCACGCGGGAGATAAGCATGCGGCTGGGGCCGGAATCGTAGACCCGGCAGCCCAGCACCACCACGGTGCATTCCTCGTCCTCCTTTGGGACATTCGCCGCCGCCTTCACGATCTTCACGCCGGTGACGGCCGCCACGGTGAGCCCCGCAGCCAGCAGCGCGGCCGCGATGGAGAGGGCGATCTTACCGCCCTTTTTCCGCCACGCCGCTTTCAGCCTTTTTCGCAGCAGCACGCAGGCGAAGGCGCCGCCGAACAGCAGCATGCCCGCGATGTTGCCGATATTGAACACGCCGTAGATCGCCACAGGCGAAGCAAACAGCAGAAATCCGAGCCCGAACAGGGCCAAAAAAACGATACTCATAGTTTTTCCTCTTTTTTTCTTTCTGCCATAAGAGTAACAGAAACGCGCGCAAAATGCAATTTACAAACGGTTAAGAAATATTTAAGATAATTTAAAAATGCTTATGGACAAGCAGTTTAAATTTTGCTATAATTTTATTTTGTAAATTATAAGATGGGAGATACTGGGTCATGGGCAAAATCGGGTTCGATAACGATAAATATCTGGAGCTGCAGTCCAAAAACATCAAGGACCGCATCGCGGAATTCGGCGGCAAGCTGTATCTGGAATTCGGCGGCAAGCTGTTCGACGATTTCCACGCCTCCCGCGTATTGCCGGGCTTTCAGCCGGATTCAAAGGTCCGCATGCTCTACGAGCTGCGCAGCGACGCCGAGATCGTGATCGTGATCAGCGCCGACGATATCGAGAAAAACAAGCGCCGCGGGGATCTGGGCATCACCTACGACGTGGACTGCCTGCGCCTGATCGACGCCTTCCGCGATTTCGGCCTGTACGTGGGCAGCGTGTGCATCACCCACTTTGCCGAGCAGCACGCGGCGGTTATGTTCCAGAAGCGGCTCGAGAGCCTCGGCATGAAGGTATACCGCCACTACATCATCCCCGAATACCCCACGAACCTCCCCCTGATCGTATCGGACGACGGCTACGGCAAAAACGACTTCATCGAAACCGAACGCAGCCTTGTGGTGGTGACCGCCCCCGGCCCCGGCAGCGGCAAAATGGCCACCTGCCTTTCGCAGCTCTACCACGAGTATAAGCGGGGCAACCGCGCCGGTTACGCCAAGTTCGAGACCTTCCCTATATGGAACCTGCCCCTGAAGCACCCTGTGAACGTCGCGTATGAAGCCGCCACCGCCGACCTGAACGACGTGAACATGATCGACCCCTTCCATTTGGAGGCCTACGGCAAGACCACCGTAAACTACAACCGCGACGTGGAGATCTTCCCGGTGCTCAACGCCATGCTCACCGAGATCGCGGGCAAGCCCGTTTACCGCTCCCCCACCGATATGGGCGTGAATATGGCGGGCTTCTGCATCGTGGACGACGAGGTCGTGTGCGCCGCCGCCAAGCAGGAGATCATCCGCCGCTATTACGAGGCCGCCTGCGCCGCCAAGCTGGGCCTGGGCGAGGCCGCCGTGGTATACCGCATCGAGCTGCTCATGAACCAGCTCGGCATTTCGGTACAGGACCGCGCCGTGGTGAAGGCCGCCCTCGACAAGGCCGAGGCCTCCGGCGGACCGGCCTGCGCCATCCAGCTGGAAAACGGCAAGCTGATCACCGGCAAAACCAGCGATCTGCTGGGCGCCTCCAGCGCGCTGCTGATCAACGTGCTCAAGGATCTTGCGGGCATTCCGGACGGCATGGACCTGCTTTCGCGCGCCGTGATCGAGCCCATTCAGGAGCTGAAGGTGAAGCACATGGGCAACCGCAACCCGCGCCTGCATACCGACGAGGTGCTGATCGCCCTTTCCATTTGCGCCGCCACCAACCCCATGGCGAAAATGGCGCTCAAGCAATTACCGAAGCTGCGCGATCTGGAGGCCCACTCCAGCGTGATATTGGCCTCGGTGGATTCCCAGACCTTCAAAAAGCTGGGCGTGCACATGACCAACGAACCGCAGACCCAAACGAAAAAACTCTATCACAGATAACGAAAACCTGCCGGCGCCGTCGGCAGGTTTTTCAGTAGTCAGCAGTCAGACGTCAGTAGTCAGGAAGTAACAATCATCGTTCATCGCAAATCGTTAATTTTTCCTGCTTGCCCACAGATTGGCGTAGAACCCGCCCTTTTCCAGCAGCGCGGCGTGGGTGCCCTGCTCGATGATGCGGCCGCGGTCCATCACCGCGATCACGTCGCAGTGCATCACGGTGGAAAGGCGGTGCGCCACGATGATGCAGGTGCGCCCCACGGTGAGCTCGTCGAAGGCCCGCTGCACCTTGATCTCGGTGGCAAGGTCGATGGAGGAGGTGGCCTCGTCCAATATCAGGATGTTGGGATCCGCCAGCATGGCGCGGGTGATGCACAGCAGCTGCTTTTGCCCCTGCGAAAGGGAGCCGCCGTCCTCGCCCAGCACGGTATCGTACCCCTGCGGCAGCCGCTTGATAAAGGAATGGGCGTGGGTGCGCTTTGCCGCGGCGATCATCTCCTCGTCCGTGGCGTCGGGGCGGCCCTCGGTGAGGTTTTCGCGCACGGTGGCGTTTTTCAGCCACGTATCCTGCAGCACCATGCCCACGTTGCCCCTGAGGCTCCGCTTTGTGATCTGAGAGATGGGCGTGCCGTCCAGCAGGATCTCGCCGCCGTCGATCTCGTAAAAGCGCATGAGCAGGTTGATGACGGTGGTTTTGCCGCAGCCGGTGGTGCCCACGATGGCGGCCTTCTGGCCGGGCTTTACGCGTAAATTGAAGTCCTTGATGAATTCCTTTGATTTATCGTAAGAAAAGGCCACGTCTCTCAGCTCCACGTCGCCCGCGGCGCGGCCCAAGGCGATCGCGTCCGGCGCGTCGGGCTGCTCGGCGGGGGCTTCGATGAGCGCCGTTACCCGGGAAAAGCACGTGAGCGCGTTCTGCATTTCGGCGAATACCGAAGAAATTTCGTTGAAGGGCTTGGTGTACTGGTTGGCAAAGCCCAGCGCGCTGGTGAGCAGGCCCACGGTAAGGCCGCCGCCGAGCACGCCCAGCACGCCCAATGCACCCGTGAGCGCCACGCCCGCATATACGAGGGCGTTTACGAAGCGGGTGCCGGGGTTGGACAAAGAAGATATAAAGATGGCCTTCTGCGACGCCGCCTTCAGTTCGGCGTTCACCGCCCCGAATTTACGCGCTGCGGCCGCCTCCTGCCCGAAGGCCTTCAGCGTTTTCAGATTGCCGATGCTCTCTTCGGTAACGGCGGTCAGCGCGCCGCGGGTGGCCGCCTGCCGCTGAAAATACCGGAAGGAACGGTGGGCGATCAGGTGGGCGGTGAGCAGAGAGAGCGGCGTGAGCAGCACCACGGTGAGGGCCACGAACCGGCTGATTCGGAACAGCAGCGCCAGCGTGCCCGCAATGGTGATCACCCCGCTGAAAAACTGGGTAAAGCCCAGCAGCAGCCCGTCCGCGAAGCGGTCCACGTCGTTGACTACGCGGCTGAGCGTGTCGCCCGAGGGGTGGGAATCAAGAAAAGAGAGCGGCAGCACCTGTATTTTGCGGAAGGCGGCGTTTCGCAGGTCCTTTGTGACCGCGGCGGTCACCCGGTTGTTTTCCACCGCCGCCAGATACGCGCCGAGGGCGCTCACCAGAATGAGCCCGGCGCTGAAAATGAGCTTTTGCTTCACGCCCTCGGTATCCACCTGCCCCGCTCCCGTAATGAGATCGATGCAGCGGCCGAACAGCAGCGGGATATAGAGGCTCAGCCCCGCGTTCACGGCGGAGCATACCAGCGACAGCAGCAGCCTCCCCCGATACGGACGCAGAAAGCGCAGCAGCTTTTTTACGGTCCCCTTGGGGGCCTTTTGTTTTTTCTTTTTCTCAGGCAACGCCCTCGCCCCCTTCCTCACATTTTGCGATAAAGGCGTAGGCGGGGCTCGCGCCGAGCAGCGTTTCGTGATCGCCCCGGGCGGTGAGGACGCCGTCCTCCAGCACCAGAATTTCATCGCACCCGGCCACGCTGCCGGTGCGCTGCGAAACGGTCACGGTCAGCCTTGCGCCTGCGGCTTTGAGGGCCTCGCGCATGGCCTTTTCGGTGGCGGCGTCCAGCGCCGAATAGGAATCGTCCAGGATCAGGATGGGGGCGCGCTTCACCAGCGCCCGCGCCACGGTGAGGCGCTGCTTCTGCCCGCCGGAGAGGTTGCGGCCCCCCTGCTCGATCATCAGGTCCAGCCCCTCGCCCTTGGCGCTCACGAAATCGTAGGCCTGCGCCATGCGCAATGCGGCGAGCAGCTCGTCGTCCGAGGCGTTCTCGTTGCCCCACCGCAGGTTCTCGCGCAGGGTGCCCGAAAACAGCACCGCCTTTTGCGGTACCACGGCCACAAGGCTTTGCAGCGTTTCGGCGGCGTAGTCCTTCACGTTATGCCCGAAGAGCCGCACCTCGCCCGCGGTGGCGTCGTAGAACCGGGGGATGAGGTCGATCAGCGAGCTCTTGCCCGCGCCGGTGGCGCCGATCACGCCGAGGCTGCCGCCGGGAACCGAAAAGGAGACGTCCGAAAGCGACGCGTCCGCGTTATCGCCGTAGCAAAGCGTAACGCCCGCAAATTCCACCGCGGGGGCGGTAAAGTCGGGCTGCGCGCCGGGATCGGGGTAGGTCATGTCCGTCCGCTCCGCCAGCACGGCTTCGATCCGCTTTGCCCCCGCCAGCGCGCGGGAAACGGTGACCACAAGGTTCACGAGCTTGATGAGCTCCACCAGGATCTGCGCCATGTAGTTATACAGCGCCACCACGGCCCCCTGCGAGAGCGCGCCGCCGTTGACGCGCAGCGCGCCGGTGTAGATGAGCAGCACGGTGGCGAGGTTGATGAGGATATAGGTGACGGGGTTCAGCAGCGACGAGATCTTTCCCGCGAAAAACGAAACGGAAAACAGCGCGTCGTTCTTTTCGGCGAAGGCCTCCGTTTGCGCCCGCTCCTTGGAAAAGGCGCGGATCACCCTCACGCCGCTCAGGTTTTCGCGCACGTGGCCCAAAACGCCGTCCAGCTTTTCCTGCACCCGCTTATACAGCGGCATGGTGGCGGCCATCACCCCGGCGATCACCAGCCCCAGCACCGGCACGGCCACCGCGGAAACGGCGGCGCTCTTCGCGTCCACGGTAAAGCTCATGAGCACCGCGCCGAACACCACGAAGGGCGAGCGCAGCAGCAGCCGCAGCGTAAGGTTCACGCCGTTCTGGGCAAGGTCCGTATCGCTGGTAAGCCGCGTGAGCAGGGCGGAGGTCCCCATGCGGTCGATCTTGGCGTAGCTGAACCCGGCGACGTGTGCGAACAGGTCCGCCCGCAGATCCGCCGAGAAGCCCACCGCCGCCCGGGCGGAAAAATACTGGGCCGTGACCGAAAACGAGAGCCCCACAAGCGCCAGCAGCGCCAGCAGCGCGGCGCATTTTACGATATAGGCCGTGTCGCCCCCGGCGATGCCCACGTCGATGATATTTTTGACTACCACCGGCACGAACAGCTCCAAAAGCGCCTCCGCCATTTTGAACAGGGGCGCCAGAATGCTGATCAGCCGGTATTTTTTTAAGTATTTCAGCATCAGCTTCATTTGATCACCGTGCATAAGTGTAGCATAAACCGGGCGGGGAAGCAAGGGGAATTTCCGTTCGTGGGGTTCGACGCCCCTCGAACGGATGATGATATGCTGCTTCGCAACGTGATATGTGCCCGCGGCACATGATATATTTTGTTTACGCAAAACATTTCATTCAAAAAGTCACGTCTGTGCCGCAGTTTCATATAATATCAACGACGGGCAGGCTTATGCCCGTACGTTACGCGAGAGGAGGTACGTTATGGACGATTACACGTTTGCTTCCGGCGTAGGTTTGATGCAGAAGGCGACAACGGTGAGGAACTGCGGCGACGGCGACGGGCTTTCCGACGCCGCCCGCGCCCGCTGCGGCTGCGGCTGCGGCACGGTATTCTGCTGCCCCTCCATGATCGCGGGCCCCGCCGGTCCGCAGGGCCCGCAGGGTCCGGCTGGGGCGCAGGGTGAACAGGGCCCCATCGGCCCGCAGGGTGAACAGGGCCCCGCAGGCCCGCAGGGTGAACAGGGTCCCGCAGGCCCGCAGGGTGAACAGGGCCCCGCAGGCCCGCAGGGCGAACAGGGCCCCGCAGGCCC
>CAMVBR010000037.1 GCA_947165755.1 uncultured Clostridia bacterium | reverse complement strand
TGCGCCATGAGGGATTCGTGATTCCCTTCCTCCACAATGCCGTCTTTCGTGAGCACCAGAATACGGTCCGAATGCACGATGCTCGAAAGCCGGTGGGCGATGGTGAGGGTGGTGCGCCCGCGGGAAAGGCTCTTCAGGCTTTGCGCCACCGCGTATTCGCTGTCGTTATCCAGCGCGCTGGTGGCCTCGTCCAATATCAGGATGGGCGGGTCCTTCAGGAAGACCCTTGCAATGGCAAGCCTTTGCTTCTGCCCGCCCGAGAGCTTCACGCCGCGCTCGCCGATATAGGTATCGTAGCCGTCCTTCAATTCGTTTATGAATTCATCCGCGCCCGCCTTTTTCGCCGCCTCGATCACTTCCTCGCGGCTCGCGCCCGGGCGGCCGTAAACGATGTTTTCATAAACGGTGCCCGAAAACAGGTAAACGTCCTGCTGCACCATGCCTATGTTCTGCCGCAGGCTTTTCAGCGTGTACTGTTTTATGTTTTTGCCGTCCAAATAGATCGTGCCGCCGTCGATATCGTAAAAGCGGGGGATCAGGTTGCAAAGCGTGGTCTTGCCGCCGCCCGAGGGGCCCACGATGGCCAGCTTTTCGCCCTTGTGTACGGTAAGATCGAGCGAGGTGAAAACGGTGTTGCCGTCGTCGGGGTAAGAAAAGCTCACGTTGTCGAACACGATCTCGCCTTCGGCGTTTTGCAGCTCCTGTGCGCCCTCCTCGTCGAAAATATCCACGTCCGCGTCCATGATGCCGATGAAGCGCTCAATGCCCGTCATGCCGCGCTGGAACTGCTCGGCAAACTCCACGATGCGCCGCACCGTGGCGATCAGCGTGGAAACGTACATCACGTACGCCACCATATCGCCGGGGCTGATGAGCCCCTTGAGCAGGAAAATACCGCCGCCCAGCAGCACCACCATATACATCACGCCTTCGAAAATGCGCACGGTCACCTGAAAGCTGGCCATGTACTTATACGATAGCTTTTTGTATTTATAGAACGTTACGTTGTCCTCTTTGAATTTTTCCCGTTCCAGATCTTCGTTGGTGAAGGCCTTTACCACCTTCTGCCCCAGCAGCGAATCCTCGATCCGGGCGTTCAGCTCGCCGGTCTGGTGGCGGCGCAGGGCAAAGGCGTCGCGCATTTTAAAGTTGATCTTCAGGCACACGGGCACCATCACCGGCACCACGCAGAACACCAGCGCCGTGAGCAGCAGGCTGGTGCGGGAAAGGATCGCGAACGCCGCCGCCAGCTTGATGCCCGCAATAAAGAATTCCTCGGGGCAGTGGTGGGCAAATTCGGTCACGTCGAACAGGTCGTTGGTGATGCGCCCCATGATCTGCCCGATCTTGGTGTTGGAATAATAGGTATCCGAGAGCTTCAGCAGGTGGTCGTAGGCGTCCCGCCGCATATCGGTCTCCATCTTCGTGCCCATCACGTGGCCCTGATACGCCATAAAGAAGGCCGCCGCCGCGTCCACGCCCCTGAGGGCAAGGTATACCCCCGCAAGGGTGAGCACGCTCTGAATGGTGAGCGCCGCCAGATCGGTGACCGCCGTGTTTGTGAGGTATTTGATGATCTGCGGCAGCACCAGTTCCGCGATGCAGGTGAGCGCCGCGCAGGCAAGGTCCGCGATCATCACCCCCACGTAGGGCTTGTAGTAGGGCAGAAAGCGCTTCAGCAGCTCCTTTACCGGGTGCTGCCGTTCATAGATCCCCGATTGTGTTTTCATGATCTCTTCTCCGGTGTGCGTTTTTCTGTATTATAATACGTTTCAATTTGTTTGTAAACAATCGATTTCGGCAAAGCGGCGTTTTCGGCGCGATAAACTGCAATTTTCCTCTTTACTTTCCCCGCCGTTTCCGCTATACTTATATTCGGTATATTATTTTTCGGAGGGTGTTATATGAAGCTCGCAAAAAAATGGACCGCGCTGCTGCTTGCGGTGCTGATGGCGCTTACCGCGCTGCCGCTCACCGTTTCGGCCAAGGAGACCAAACGGGACCTGCTTTTGGCAACGGTATCGGATATCCACTATTATCCCGAAAGCCTTGCGCAGTATAAGGGCGAGGCGTTTTATACGTATCTTTACGGCTCCAACTGCGTTTACGACAATATGAACGGGGTGCTTGCCTCCACCTTCGACGCGCTTGCGAATGACGCGAAGGCAAAGGGCCTGAAATACGTGGTGGCCTGCGGCGACCTCACCACCAACGGCGAATACGAGGGCCACGTGGCGCTGGCGGAAAAGTTCCGCCGGTTTGAGAAGGATACCGGTATCAAGGTGTTCGTGATCAACGGCAACCACGATATCAATAATTCGGATGCCTCTCAGTTCACGTCTCCCTCCGGTGTGCGCGAGCCTGCCCGCATTACCACGCCGAAGGAGTTTTACGATATTTACCGTGAATTCGGCTTCGACGAGGCCGTAAGCACCTATTCCGCGCCCGATACGGGCAAGGCGGGCGCGCTCAGTTATGCCCTCAGCGTGGACGGCTACCGCCTGATCATGATCGACGCGGGCAAATACAGCGAAGACAATACCGCGAAGCAGAGAAACGAGCACGAAACCGGCGGCAATATGACCGAGGGCGTGCTGAAATGGGTCGTTTCGCAGATCAACGCAGCGAAAAAGGCAGGGGAGACCCCCATTGCCTTCACCCACTGGAACCTTTCCGAAATGAACTACTTCCACGGCGAGCTGCTGCAGGGCTTTGTGATCGATAACGCCTATACCCTGCAGGAGACCCTTGCGGACGCCGGCCTGCACTACGTTTTCAGCGGCCACCAGCACGTGGCGGATTTGGACGTGACCTATTCCGACGCGGGCGAACCGCTCTACTCCGTTATTACCCCCACGCTCACCCAGTTCCCCTACGCCTTCCGCGAGACCGCCTTTTCGGCGGACGGCAAGGGCAATATCACCGCCGATTTCCAGCTGATCGACTGCGACGCCACGAAGATCGTGGAATCGGATTCCGGCGCCATCTTCATGCCGCCCTACCGCTATTCCGGCTTCTATCTGCAGTTCGGCGGCGGCTCCGCCACGCAGTACCTGATGCGCATTGTAAAAAATATGACGCATAAATATATCTCGGGCATCCAGAAGGCCGGCAGCGTGGTGAAGTATCTGAAAACCGAATTCGAGCTGGATCTGGAAGCTAAAATCGACGAGCTGATCAACGGCGGCTTCTCCGTCGGCGGCGAAGACCTCTTTACTTCCAAAAACGTGATGTCGCTCATCGACGATATCGATCAGCAGGTCATGAAGACCTATATCAACGATCCCGAAAAGCGCTTGTGGCCCGCGGTGGAGAGCGCCATCGATAACCTTATGCACATGAAAATGTCCGACGAGCCCTGCGCCAAGTTTACCGATACCTACGGCTTCGGCGATCTTGTGGAGCCCGGTACGCTGGGCGACGTGCTCTTCTCGGTTATGGTGTATATGTATTGCGGCAACGAAGACAGCAGCGACGATTTCTTCATGCAGAGTGTGCTTGAGAACATAAGCAAACCTGCCTTTGTCGATCGGCTCTTTGCCGCCGTGGAGCAGTACGTGGTGGAGGATTTCGCCGTGAACGAGGTGCTTGCTCACACGTATCTTCACATCAATAAGCTGTTTACCGGCGATACCGAAACCTCGTACTACGTATCGCTGTTCCTGCAGTACGTGTTCCGCTCCGTTGCCGGCGTATGGGACGAAGCCGGTTCCAAGCCGGAGTCCTTCTGGGATTTCATGAAAAAGATGATCAACGTGGCAGCCTCGGTCGTCTACGACGAATCCTCGATCTCATTGAAGAGCCTTGTGGAAAAGGTGCTCGGCACCGGGCGGCTGAGCTACGGCAAAAACGTGAAGGAGATCGTCTATTATTTCCTTGACCGGTATTTCCCGCAGCAGAACAAAGAGGCCATGGCCGAGCAGGCGTGGGTGCTGGTGGACGGCATGGTGAACGACCCCGACCGGGATTACGGCATTTCCTATAACTATACCGGGCCTGTGAAGGTGACGCCCACGGCTGAGGATATGCAGCTCCCCACGGACGTGACCGTGCGCGTGGAAGGGGATATCTTCACCGCCCACTGGCTCACCAAGTATTCCGTTACGGGCTCCGATCTCAGGATCCGTGAAAAAAGAACCGGCAAGGCTGTTGCCGCCAATAAAATCAAATCCGCGAACGAGCAGACCGAGTATACCGGCTTCGGCTTCAACTTCGGCTCCTTCGGCATACTGCCCTATACGCGCGTAATCAACGCGCATACGGCCTCCGCTTCCGGCCTGACCCCCGGCGGCACGTACGTTTACAGCATCGGCGACGCCGCCAAGGGCTTTTGGAGCAAAGAGGCGGAGATCACCGTGCCCGCCGCCTCCCCCAAGAGCTTTTCCTTCCTGTATCTCAGCGATTACGCCGCTTCCAATACGGCTGCCGCCGAGCGCTTTGCCTCTACGCTGCGCGCGGCGCGCAAAGATCATAAAAACGCCGCCTTCGCCGTGCTCGGCGGGTCAAGCGCGCTGAACGGGAAGGACGATACGCAGTTTTCCTCGGTGATCAACGCCGCTGCCGACGTGCTCACCACGCTGCCTACGCTCTACGTTGCCGGCGATAACGACGTTTCGGATAATGCCAACGTGAAAAAACACTACGCGCCCCCTGTGGCCGGCGCCTACAACAAGGATATACTCGGCAGCTACTATTCTTACGACTGCGCTTCCGTGCACGTGGCCGTGATCAACACCAACGACGTGCTTTCCGACGGTACTCTGGTGCCCTCGCAGGTCACGTGGCTCAGGGACGATCTTGAAAACACCGCCGCGAAATGGAAGATCGTGGTGATGGATGCGCCCGTCTTTACCGGCGCATGGGAAAACGAAGCCCTCGCAAAGCAGCTCATGAATCTTTTTGACGAGCTCAACGTGGATCTGGCCCTCGAGGGCGGCGCCAAGTCCTATTACCGCAGCCACCTGATTTCTGACGGCGCCTATCAGCCCCTATCCAAGAACATTGTGCGCACCATAGCCGGCAAGCAGTATGAAGCGCTGCTGGGCGACGGCTTTATCGCCGTTGCCGCCGGTACCGCTGGCCTTGCGTTTGAGAAGGCCGTCGAAAACAAGGATAAGTTCGCAAAGGCGGTCTCCCTGAGCGATCCCACCTACACGGCGATCACGGTTTACGCCGATAATCTTACGGTAGAAACCTATACGGTCAACGCCTCGGGCAAGCGCACCCGCATCGACGGCGCCGCCCTCGAAAAGACCGGGGTTTCGGTGCGTATGGGCGATATAGACAAGGATGGCGGCGTAACCACCGCCGACGCCCGCCTTGCGCTGCGATATGCCATCAAGCTGCAAACCCTTACCGTTGAGCAGCGTCTTGCCGCCGACGTCGATTTCAGCCGCTCCGTTGCCCCGAAGGACGCCCGCGCGATCCTGCGCGCCGCCATTGGATTGGAGCCCATCGTTCCGGAATTCAAAACGTTTTATCGGAACGACATCGACGGCGTCGATTTCTGAACCGGAGGTAGTATATGAAAACGAAAGCGCCGGCGGTCGGCCGTCACCCGAACGCCATCAGTATCAAAGAGGCGCTGGGCTATATGTTCGGCGACCTTGCAAACCTGCTCAATCTCTCGTTCGTGTCCACCTACCTCAAGGTGTTCTATACCGATTGCCTTTTGCCCGGGCACGGCGTTTCCGCCGCCCGCATCAGCACCGATCTTACGATCCTGTTTCTTGTGATCCGGCTGTGGGACGCCGTCAACGATCCGCTCTGGGGCCTGCTGGTGGACCGCCGCCGTCCCTCTAAAAACGGCAAATTCCGCCCGTATATGCGCGCCGTGGCGTTTCCGCTTGCCGCCAGCGTGGTGCTGTGCTTCCTGAATATCCAGAACTACGTAAATTCCTACGCCCTTCTGCTGGCCTTTGCCTACGTCACCTACTGCCTGTACGGCATGATGTATACCGGCATGAACATCCCCTACGGTTCCCTTGCCAGCGCCATCACCGACGACCCCGAGGGCAGAACGCTGCTTTCCACCACCCGTTCCATCGGCGGCGGCGTGGGCGGCGCGGCCGTTACGCTGGTTGCGCAGAAGCTGATCTACGATAACGGCACCGAGCTCAACCCCCGCAAAACCTTTATTGCCGCCGTGATCCTCGCGGCCTTTGCGGCGGTATCCTACGTCACCTGCTTTTATACCACCAAAGAGCGCGTGCTCTACTCGCCGGAAAAGAAAAAGCTGGATCTCAGGCTCACCTACGGCACCCTGTTCAAATCCCGCCCCTTCCTTACCGTGACCGGCGCGGGGCTGATGATCAGCGGCCTGCTGCAGTTCTCGTCCTTCAACCAGTATCTCACCAAAAACTACTTCGGCAATTCGGATCTTTCCATCTGGGTTACGATCTCCACCTACGCCCCCATGGTGGCTCTGATCCTCTTTATGCCCAAAATCGCCAAGAGATTCGGCAAGAAAGAGATCACCACCGTCGGCTTGTGCCTCGCGGCCGCGGCAAGCCTTGTGCTCTCTCTCATCGGCCCCAACGATAAGCTGCAGGCGAACCCCGTGCCGTTCATCATCTGCAATTTCGGCGTGGGCACCGGCTATTCCTTCCTTTCCATTCTCACGTGGGCCATCGTGGCGGACGTGATCGACTATCAGGAGATGAAGACCGGCATCAAGAACGAGAGCGCCATTTACGCCGTGTATACCTTTGCCCGCAAGGTAGGGCAGACCGTGGCGGATTCCGGCGGATTGCAGCTGCTGTATAAGTATGCCAAGTACGACCCCGAGCACACCGTTGTGGGTTATATCCCCGGCGTGGGCGAGCGGATCTACAAAATGGTATCGCGCGTGATGTTCGTTGCCTACGGCATTACGTTCCTGCTGTTCCTGTTCTACCCGCTGAATAAGAAAAAGCTGGCCGCTATGCAGGAGGAGCTCGCCGAGATCCGCGCAAAGCGCATGGAAGAGATCGAGTCTGCAAAAGCCGTCTCCGTGCGCGAATAAGAATCATTTTATATTGCTGAAAACGGCTGCCTTTGACGGCAGTCGTTTTTTGATGTGCATGAAAACACTTGACAAAAAAAAGGATTACTGTATAATAAAATATGGGTATTTATCCTATAAACTTATTCCTTAGGAGAAAAAATCATGAAAAAGATTATATCCGTACTTTTGGTATGCTCCATGCTTCTCGCTTGCCTTGCCCCGGCGGCGGTCGCGGCCAAGGTGACCCGCGTGAGCACCCCGGTGGTATTCGTCGGCGGTCAGCTCGATTATATCTACGCCGATAAAAACGACGAAGAAAGCGATAAGCTTCTCACCGGCGACCTGCCCAAAGAGGCGCTGGACGCCGTTACCGCGGCGATCCGTCCGCAGCTCATGGATGCGTTCGTCGGCAAATGGGAAGGCTATCTCGACGGCTTTTACAGAGCCGCCCTGCCTTACTACGAAGGCGTTGCGCTGAACAGCGAGGGCCTGCCCGATAACGATACCGGGTACGACTGCCTGAAAGAAGCGGAAATCAAAAACAAAGCCGTAAACGGCAGATACGGCATTTACGATTATACGTTTATTTACGACTGGCGCCTCGATCCCATCGCCAACGCCGACGAGCTGAACGACTATATCAATGAGATCCTTGCCGTTACGGAAAAGGATAAGGTGGATATCATCGCCCAGGGCATCGGTACCGCCACCGTGTTGGCGTATCTTGCGAAATACCGCGGAGCGAAAGTGAGCGAGCTTGTGATCGATAACGCCGCGCTGGAGGGCTCCGACGTATACGGCGCCATGTTCAGCGGCGATATCACGCAGGACGCCGATAAGCTCGCCGTGTTCGTGGCCCAGGCCAGAAGAAACAATACGCTCCTGCAGGTGGTAAAGCAGAATATCGACCCCGATAACTGGGAAACGCTCAGCAGCGTAAAGGTGACCCGCGCCGTTTACGGCAAGCTTTATGAGATCGCCATTCCGCGCCTGATGCGCAGCGTGTTCGCCACCATGCCCGGCGTATGGAGCCTGATTCCCGACGAGTATTTTGACGCGGCCATCGACGGCGTATTCAACAGCTTTGAGGCCGCCGAGGAAAACGCCGGCCTGATCGAGAAGATCGACGCGTATCACAACGGCGTTGCCGTGCGCGCCGCCGAGATCCTGACCGAAGCGGAAGAGAACGGCGTCAACGTCTACCTGATCGCCAACTACGGCTTCCAGATGATCCCCGTGAACGCGGCTTCCGGCCAGTCCGACGTGTATATCGGTATCGGCAGCCAGACCCTCGGCGTAACGGCCGCCGACTACGGCAAAACGCTGGATGAGGATTACCTTGCCGAGGCGGACGCCGCCTACGTTTCCGCCGATAAAGAGCTGGACGCCTCCACCGGCGCGTTTGCGGATCATACCTGGCTCATCAAGAACCTGGAATACCGCGAAAAGCCCGAGATCCTGGACGACCTGTTCGTTTCGATCCTCAATTTCAACGGTTACACAAACGTTTCCGATCTTGAGGAATATCCCCAGTTCCTGTTCTGCAGCAATGACCGCGCGAACGTTTCTTCCCTGAAAGAGAGCGGCGGCAGCGATTATGCCGATGAGCAGCAGGAAAACGACAGCACGAGCAAGCTGACTCTGCCGAATATCTTCACTTTTATCAGAAACTTTATCGAGGCGATCGTGAAGCTCGTGACCTCCGTGATCAAAACAGGCCAGACGACGGATTTCGCCGAGATTTTCTCCAATCGTCCCATCACCGCCATGGTGGAAGAAGAAATGAGCAACCCGTAAGGGGAGAATACAAAAAAGCCGCCCTTCGAGGCACCCTCCGCAAGGAAGTACTATCGTTCAAATTCAAAGGGAGACATTTGACATGAAAACGATCATAGATGTTAAAAATGTATTGGAATCTCATGGACTGTCTGAATATACCATGTCAATTGAGGCTGCGGTCAAAGATGCCATACACATCGAGTTGAGCGCAGCGCATGAAGAAGACATCCCTCTTGGGGCATCCAAAATGGGCGGTTTGCCAGATTTGCCAGACGGCATAGAGTGGTTCAGACAAGAGAGGACAAATATTCCGCTATCGTTCGTTTGCCAAATTAACTTTGCAGATACCACGCCTTATGATCAAGCGAATAAACTGCCTGACCATGGCATTCTCTATTTCTTTTATGATGCTTCCATGGACATGCCCTGGGGATTTGACCCGAATGATGCCGATGGTAAAGTCTTGTACTATTATGAGGGAGACCTGTCCAATCTGAAGAAAGCCAATGCACCAGATGATTTAGAACAGGCAGGCAGTTTGTTTGCACCTTCAGTAATGCACTTTGAGTGTACGATTGATTTCCCTGATTTGTAAAGCTCCGCTGGTGAAAAGCTGCCGCTCAAGGAAGACGACGTAGATAAGTATTTTGAGATTCTGGACGGCATTTCCGAACCGGACAACAAGCTGCTGGGGCACTCAAACAATATTCAAGGCGGTATGGAGTTGGAGTGTGAACTAGTATCCCAAAAGTTATACTGTGGTGATCCCAGTGGGTATATTGAAGGACGTGCCCAGGGATTAGATAAAAACACAAACAGATGGAACTTGCTGCTTCAAGTGGATAGTAACGAAGATTTGGGTATGATGTGGGGTGACGCTGGCAGGCTGTATGTTTGGATTACCGACGAAGACTTAGAGGCAAAGAACTTTAAGGCGGCCTGGGTGATTTTGCAGTGTTATTAAGTGTGTGCCAGTCTTAATACGGATAAAGGATATCATAACAATTTGTTAAAAGGCGCCTTGTCCGCAATCATAACGAGCATCGGATTTTGCACCCAAAAATCCGGAACAGAGCGACAAAACAGGCGTGACCGTTGCGGTCACGCCTGTTTCATATCCTTTTAGCCGGTAATGATCTAACTCAAAGCACTTCCTTACGAAGTGCCTCCTTCGGGGCGGCTTTTATAATGAGGAATGAGGAATGAGGGATGAGGGAATACCTTATTCCTGACTACTGACTTCTGACTTCTGACTTCTGACTTCTGACTTCTGACATCTGACTACTTAAAAAGCACCTCGCTGCCTCTTTCCAGCGCCACGGCGCCGGTGCGGCACATTTCCACAATGCCCAGTGGCTGCATCACGTCGATAAAGGCGTTGATCTTGGTGGGCTCGCCGGTGACCTCCACGCACATATAGTCCGTGCTGTAATCGATGATCTTCGCGCGGAAGATCTCCGCCGCCGCCATGATATCGTTGCGCGTTTCCGAGGTGTTTTTCACCTTGATCAGCATCAGCTCGCGCTCCACCTTGCTTTCATCGGGCAGGCATTTCACCTGTTTTACGTTTTGCAGCTTTTTGAGCTGGTGGATCAGCTGCTCCCGGGTGTAGTCGTCCCCGCGCAGGGTAATGGTGATGCGCGAAAATTCGGGGTTTTCCGTTTCGCCTACGGTGAGGGAGTCAATATTGAAGCCGCGCCGCATGAAAAGGCTGGCCACCCGGGTAAGAACGCCGTATTTGTTTTCCACGTATACCGATAACACGTATCTGTTCATTGCTTGCGCTTCCTTTCATCCGTTACGATCAGCTCGTCCAGCGCGCCATCGGCGGGCAGCATGGGCAAAACGAGCTCGTCTTTATCTATGGGTACGTCGATCAGGGTAACGCCTTTCGTTTCCATGCCGCGGGCAAAGGCGGCCCTGAATTCCTCTATGGAAGAAACGCGCTCTCCCTTGGCGCCGAAGGCTTCGGCCAGCTTTACGAAATCCGTGCCGCGCGAAAGGGAAGTGTGCGCGTAGCGCCCGCCGTAAAAGAAGGTCTGCATCTGCCGTACCATACCCAGCGCGCTGTTGTTGAGCACCACGATCACGAGCCCTGTGCCGCAGCTCACGGCGGTGGCAAGCTCGTTCAGATTCATGCCGAAGCTGCCGTCCCCGGTGATCAATACGGTTTTTTGCCCGGTGGCAATTCCCGCGCCGATGGCAGCGCCCATGCCGTAGCCCATGGTGCCCAGACCCCCGGAGGAAACGAATCGGCGGGGCTGCTCAAAGCGCAGGTACTGCGCCGCCCACATCTGGTGCTGGCCCACGTCGGTGGCGATCACCGTTTCGGGGCGCTTTGATTCGTTGATCACCTCAAAGAGCTGCTTCGGCGTCACGGCGCTCAGGGCGTCGGCGTCTATTTTGTTGAAAATCTCTCTGCCTTTTTCTTTGAGCGCCAGCGCGCGTGCATGCCACGCGGGGCGTTCTTTTTGTTTCACGGCTTCCGTCAGCAGGCGGAAGGTTTCCTTCAGGTTGCCGACCAGCCCCGCGTCCACGATCACGTTTTTGTTCACTTCCGCGTCGTCTACGTCCAGTTGAACGATCTTTGCGCGTTTCGCGTACCGTTTTGTATCTCCTGTGGCGCGGTCGCTGAACCTGACGCCCACAGCCACGATCACGTCGGCCTCCACGTTTGCCATGGTGGAGGCGTAGCGTCCGTGCATGCCCTCCATGCCCAAAAAGCGGGGATATCCGTTGGGCACGGTGGAAAGCCCCATAAAGGAACAGCCGAGGCATGCGTCCGTTTTTTCCGCAAAGGCCATGAGCGCCTCGCCCATGCCGCAGGCGGCCGCGCCGCCGCCGAAATAGACGTAAGGCCGCTCGGCAGCGTTGATGATCTCGGCAGCCGCAAGGATCTGCTCCATAGGCGCAGGGGGGAGGGGGGAAGGAAGCGCTTTCGGCTGCGGCTCGAAAAATGCTTTCGCAACCTGCACGTCCTTCGGGATATCCACCAGCACGGGGCCGGGGCGGCCCTCGGCGGCGATGCGGTACGCCTCGCGGATGGTATCCGCCAGCTCGTTCACGTCGGTTACAAAATAGTTGTGCTTGGTAATGGAAAAGGTGATACCGGTGATGTTGATCTCCTGAAAGCTGTCGCGCCCGATCAGGTTCGTGGGTACGTTGCCGGTGATGATCACCATGGGAACGCTGTCCAGCATGGCGGTGGCGATGCCGGTAACAAGGTTGGTAGCGCCGGGGCCGGAGGTGGCGATCACCGTGCCTACCTGCCCGGTTACGCGGGCGAATCCGTCCGCCGCGTGGGCCGCGCCCTGCTCGTGGGCGGTGAGAATATGCCTGATCCGGCGGCGGGAACGGTACAGCTCGTCGTAAATATCCACCACCTGCCCGCCCGGGTAGCCGAAAACCGTGTGTACGCCCTGCTCCAGCAGGGTTTCGATCACGATCCTCGCGCCGGTCAGCTTCCGCCTGCGCGCGTTCGCCATAAGATCACCTCGTTTCGTTGGGTTTAATGTAACATAATC
>CAMVBR010000036.1 GCA_947165755.1 uncultured Clostridia bacterium | reverse complement strand
AAATTCATCTGCGCAGCGAGAGCAGCGGCGACGTGAAAATCGGAAACGGCCTTACCAGCGATTATCAGATGGTGAATTACTTTGTTCCCGATTACGGACATCTCGAACTTGTCGATACGGCGGATCTGAACACCGAGCTGCGCGCCTCGACCTTCCATCAAGGAAAAACGGCGATGGTCGTTGGTATTGCGGTAGGCGTTATCGCAATCGCAGGCGCTGTGTTTTATAAGAAAAAGCAGAGAAAGGAGGAGCACAATGAGACGGAATAAACTTTTTTTACGCGTTTTTGCGCTGCTGCTTGCAACGTGTATGTTGATCAGCGGCCAGCCGTGGACGGCAGCCGCGGCGCTGGTAAAGCAGGATGTCGAAGACGGCAGGCTCTATATGAGCGAAGTGAAGGTATTCTACGGCAGAAACGCCGACCAGGCGAAAAAAGCCTGTGAAAAGGAAGGCTTTATCTTCTGTAACGCAAATCTCAACGAAGGCGCTCCTTCTATGGACAGCGGCGCGTCCGCTATGGGCGTTTATCTTGGCTATAAAACCACGGAGGATCCCGACGACGCGATCACAGACCTTACGCTGCTGGATATGAGAAATTCTCATTGGCAGGAAATGAATTATGAGCAGTATCTTGACGAGCACGTCAAGGAATTCTCAAACGAAGCGAATCAGTTTATGATTCTCGTCAACGATTTCAGGGAAAAGTATAACAGCGGCAGCCCGAATGCGCTGTTGGCTTGCGACTCCCTCAACCTCATCTATGTGGATGAGGACAAACCGCACGGCGCTGAGGAGAATCTTTTGGGAAATTACCTGCTGACCCGGGCGGACGCGACCTTCTTTGAAAAATTCCTGCAGCGCGGCAACGCGATGGTGCTCAGTAAGATCAGCCGGCTGCTTTGTCTGGCCGTTTCCGATTATTCGGCGGATCATAAAACCTGGGTGGACCGCGCAAAAGCAAGCGAGCTTGCTTTTGTCTATAAAACGTCCAATTCCGGCGTGAAGAATTATTACGACGCAAAGTATCAGGACTCGGCAAAGGAATTTATTAAGGAGATCAAGGCTTTTGCAAGTACCTATGCCGAAGCAAAAAAGCTGTATGATCAATACGGCGAAACGCTCGGCTATGAAGAGCTTGAGGGGCTGACGGAAGAAAATGCCGGAGAACGCTTTGCCCAAGCGGGAACCGACTGCCTTTTCCCCGAATATTGCGAAGCGCTGAAAAACAAAGAGCTGCTTGACAATATTGCCTATCAGAAAAAGGGGGAGAAGGTAGAGACGAACGCCGACCTTCTTGACCCCGAAAACAGCGGCGCCGAACAATACAGCGAAACGATGACGCTCGGCGATTACATTCTTGACCTGGCAGCGGACGAAACGCTTGAGGACCATCCTTCCGTCGTGTATCCGATCATCGCCGCGTTTACCCCCGCGCAGCGTACCGTTCTGCGTCAGGGCGGAATCAGCGCCATTGCCGAAGGTCTGTTTCAGGTGGAAGGCTATGACGCAAACCGTAAAGGCTTAATCAACGACGCGATGAAAAAGCTGAAGGACAGCGGCTGTGAGGACGGCAGATTGTCCCTTTGGGCAGGCGTCGACAAGAGCATCTTTTCAAAAAAGGTCGCAAAAACCAATAAGCAGATTGAAATTGAGCTGGCCGGTAAGACGCTCGAAGAAGCAAAAAGCAAGGCGGGCGAAAAGGAAAATGCCGATTTGCCGCAGATACTGGAATATATCGATATCGGCACCATGGTGGTCAGCGGCGTAACCATGATCCTCACCGCCGCATTCGGCACAAGCCTTTTAACGATCGGCGTCAACTGGTTTGCGATTGCCGCAACGCATATCGCAGCGGGGCTGTTTTCCGCGATCGGCGGCGCGCTGATCGGGCTTGCCGCAACGGTCATGTGCGCGTTGTGGGCGCTGAGTATCATTGCGTTTGCGGTCAGCATTATCTATATGATCTTCACCCTGATCGGCGGTCTCAGTCTTTTTGAGTCCCGTGAGGAAATAGACTACGGAAAAATCCCCGATATCGTATTTGACGCAAGAACAAAGGACGATACCGAATACGAAGCGCGGTATGACGCCGTTACGAGTAATGCGGGCAAGGATATTTTCGGCGACGATGACGACGATTACCATATTGACAACCTGAACGCAGATTATGCGGACGTCAACGCCTTCCAGAGCGTTTATGACCGATGGATCACCGTGTATGTTTCAAAATCGCCTGCGGCCGGTCAGCCGATCGAGGTCAGACAGGACGAAGAGCCGATCATCACGCGAAGCGATTCAAACGCGCCCGACGGCTACCGTCCGATGACGCTGATCAACACAACAACGGCAGTCAACATCAATGACGTAGAGGTTGACGAGCACAGGGGAAGTCCGCTCTATGTTTTCTTTACGGGCGAGGAAACAGGAACGGCGGGCGGCACCGTTGTGGAAAGCGGGAAATATATCACGAAGATCCTTCTTTATCACGACAGCGATAAAAATCACGCCGCGAACTTTCTGACGAAAGAAAAATATGCGTTTATCGACGCGAATCTGACGCCCGGCAACGGATATACCTTCCTTGCCTATCAGGAGGGCGCGGAGAAAAACGCGCTGACCGATATCCGTGTGAGCAACTGCGGCAGACCGACCGTGCTTTACGGCGGCGCCACTTACGGTATGGCGGGCCTTGACAACACGGGAACAACGCCGTACGGTATGAGTCTGTTTGCAACCTACAGCGAAGCGGCGGGCACGCCGATCACAAGAATAACGGTCGAAAACCAACGCCTGCCCAAGGGCAGCGGCGCGGAGCCCGTCTGTCTTTTCAGCGGCGGGGACGCTGTGGACCTTGAGCACGAGTGGCGCGATAATATCATGTCACAATTCGCTTATACGGACGATAGTTTTACAAAGGACTATTTTTTATCGCACAACGCCGACCCGTCGCCATACAAAAAAGCAGGGAAGCCCGGTGTGAAGACGTTTCTTTCTCAGGACGACCCTGTAAACGGAAAATATATCTACTTCTGGCCCAAGGAGCAGTTTACGGATCAAACCGGGGACGGAGCGGCGGCGCAGCAGTATATCGGCGGGTTCTCCTACTTCCTTGCGGGCGATGAAAACGCGGCGGCAAACACCTACGGCAATAATTATGCGTATATGCAGTCTTTTGCGGCGGAAAACGGCTTTGAGCTGATTGAGGAAGACGGGCAGCCGCTCACCGTGATGACGGATTCCGCAGGCGAAATGACGATGGCGTACACCTGGCGCGATGCCGAAGGGTATCCTGCTGATACCTATCATTTTGATAAGGTGCATACAATATACGACCGCAAGCCCCGCTCGGCTTCCGACCACGGCTTAACGCACGACGCGGGCTTTACGGGCGTTGACCAGGATATCTGGGATTATCTGACCCGTGAAAACAGTAAGCTGATCTATCACACAAAAATGTATTTCGGCGTCGCCTATACCTATAACCCTTACCGCGCGATCACAGGCGTTGCGGGCCTGCTTACGTCCTATTGCGAACAGGATACGAAAATCCAGTATACGGGGATGGATACGCCCGCAGGCGTTATGCTGCCCTGCAACGTCAGCCTTCAGGGCAATCCTGTTTCGGCGGCAGGGATCAGCACGGGCATATTTGATGTGGTGAATATGCGCTATCCTTTATATACCAACTATAACGCAGGCCAGAAATCAAACCTCGCGTGGATGACGAAGGAAGAAACGGAAATACAGACGCACTATCTTCTTACCGTCGGGCCGAAGAAGGGAATGCTGCCTCTGAAAAAAGAGGATATTCTGTTCCGTACAAGCGCGGATCCGGGGGATATAAAGGGTTTCGTCCCGATTTGCGATCTGCGTACGCCGGGAGATTACGACCACCCGATGAATTTTGCGCTTGATACGACGAATCTCGGCTCAAAGTATTTGTACATCTATCAGAAGGAGCGCTCGGGCGGCAGAGAAACGGACGCAGCCGACGGCGGAACCTCCAACAGACATCAGCAGAAGAAGTATGTCGTGGGCATTTTCAGCGGTTCGGGTCAGAACGCGGAGGAAGCGATTGCGAACCTTTACGCAAGCGCAGCGGAGCAATGGCCGGCGATCGCAAGCGCAAACAAGGATATTAACGCCAATCCCGTTGTGGCGGAATTTGACGAGATCGTTCCCGTCGATCTGTCAAGTCCTCACGAGTGGTACAACCTTCATAAAAACGATTCGTCGGTCAGCTCCCTCCCGAACGACGTGGTCGTTTACGGAAACGAATCGGCTTATTACCGCTGGGATGACGAAAAGCTCGCTCTCAAATTGAGCGACGTCAGCGAAAGCTATGAAGCGGACGGCAAGTGTGCTTATATCGGCGTTGTGCGTTCCGACAGCGCCGCGAACGCCGCTTACGGCGTGCTGAAGTTCTATAACGATGATACCAGCTCCTCCAGCACGCTTACGCTCGGCGATAACTCGACCAAGTTCATCCGCGCCGGAAAGACGCCGATCCGATCGCCCGAGGGTCAGTACTATCTTTACTATTCAAGGAATTCGGCTACCGGCGCTTATTCTGCGCCGATCACCTATCTTGATATCAGCGACGAAATCTTTATCAACGGCTTCAACACGAGCTTTACCGTGAAAAAGTCGGACGCGAAGGATAATAAATATCCCGAATATTCCGAGCTTCGTATGCGCGCCGACGAAAACAAGTATATCCATCTCGGCTACGACCGTGCCGATCTGCCGTACATCGAAAGTCTGTTTATCGGCGTCGGCCATTCAAAGAAGGAGGCGTTTGCCGATCTGATCAGTTCGTCAGGCGCTTTTGCCGCAACCGACGTCAACTGTAACTACAATTCGTATTCCGACAAGTGGATCGCGATCGGTTATCGCAGAACGCGTGAGGATCCTGAAAATGATTTCGGTATGGACGTGGAGGCGGTACGCGACGTATTCCTCTATGTAGGCGATGAACCGACCGAGGATCTGGAACAGATCTATATCAAAGGCGCGTACGGGATGGACGTTGACGACGACGGAGAAGAAGGACTGATGCCGTTTGTGGATTATGAATGGATCCCGAACGGTCAGGTTGACGAGGACGGCTTTGAAGAAGGCGACTATGTTGCGCACGAAGGCGTTCCGTACACGCTTTTGAAACACGAAACAGCCAACGGAAGCGAAATCGTCTCCTTAAACGAAGGCAACGGCGGTCCGGGTATCTATCTTTACTATACGACCTCCCGCTTTACTTACGAAAGAGATAAGGATACGGAGGTCTTCCCGATCACGAATCTCTGTTTCACCTACGGCGATATCTCACCGAGGAAGGCGACGGCGGACGACTTTGCCCATGCGTATAATAAAGCCTATTATATAAAAGAGGCTTACGGCGCTTCCGATTTCGCCGACCCGCATTGGGAATGCGTTCTCGGCGTGAAAGGCACGCCTTTGAACTGGACGCCGTCCGGCGAAAGCGCGAAGCGTGTTTCGCTCAACGAGGGTATGATTCCCGGCCGGGACGGCAACGGCTGGCATACGGGCGACCGCAGGGTTTATATGTACGTTGACCGTGCGGATTACGCGCAGGCTTACGGCAGCAAAACGTATCATATCCGCGATAATGCCAGACTGCCCGAATTCGGTTATTACAGTCAAAGAACCATCTTCGGCACTTTGAAACAGGTAAAATGAAGTCATTGAATTTACCAATCGGTGATTGTATTCCGGGTCAAACCGTGATATAATCAAAAAACGTTCAACAAACCGTCAGCAATACTCTTTGAAAGGAAAAAGTTTTATGAAGTGTAAATTATCAACAAAAATCATCTCCGTTTTGCTTGTGCTTGCGATTCTCGTTACAACGCACGCAAGCGTGGCGTTTGCGGCGGGGAACGGCAAGGACAAATACATCAGCGACGTGTATATTGCCTATGGCAGCACCGAGGAAGAGGCAAAGAAGTGGCTCACCGATAACGGCTGGGAGCCCGTGGGAAGCGACCTCAATGCCGGCAACACCTCAAAGGCTTTCGGGTACACGAACGTTGCGTCCGTCATGGGAATCAAGCGCACGAACGACCCCAATAAAGCCGTAACCGATATGGCGGTTATGAATATGATGGGCGGCTACAGCTTCGACGACTACAAGACGATCCTGGAAGAAAAGAAAACGGATATCGACGAATTTATCCGTACCTTTATCCCCGTGCTGGAAGAATACCGCGCCAACTTCAACGGCGAGGGCAGCGAAGGCGGCAAGAAGCGCGCGCAGTACGCCCACGACCTGCTCAACAAGCTCTACGACGGCGGACATGACGATCCATATGCCGTTAACGATACGGGGCTCCCGCTCGGCGATCTGTTCCTGAACAAAACGAAAGCCGAGTACACGGACGAGGAATTCGCGGCGCTTTCGGCGGACGAAAAGAAAAAGACCGCCGACCTGCAGCAGATCATCCTTGAAAGCACCGGCGCCGCGGTCATGTTCGTGGAGCAGGCGCTCGCGCTGTCCACCGATAACGCGAAATCCTCCTGGCTTGACCGTGCAAAGAACCTCACAGGCAGCGCGCTGATCAGGAATATCGGGACCGTCATCCCTTCGCTGAAGGGCAAAAAGCTTACGGCTTCGCAGGCGCTGCAGGAGCTGAACGCGCATTTTGAGGACTATGCGAAGATCCTGCAGGAGAATTACGCCGGCCTGCGTGAAGACATCATCTGGTTTGAGCAGTACAGCGACGATAACAGCCTCTGGAAGCTGACGGATGAAACGGAAGAGGAATACAACGCAAAGACAGAAGCGTATTTCGATCATCTGAATGAGATCAACGAAAACCGCTATAATGAAGAATTCGCCCGCTATACCCAGGTCGCGGGTTACTATACCGTGATCAAGGACGTTGATTATGCGGGCGCATGGGGCGATAAGCTCTACGACTTCTTCCGCGATCAGAACGAAACCGGCTGCGGCGCCAAGGTCAATAACTTCCTTCCGCTTGCGGCCTCACTCTCCTCGGGCCAGCGCGCCGCCATGCAATTCCTGAGCATTTCCACCCTGATCAAGCTCGGCGCAAAGAGCGACGACGTCATGGCAGCGGAGTTTCCTTCGGTTTCTTCCGTATTCAAAAATGAGGAAACAGGGGAAGAATTGGAAAGCATTTCCGTTTACAGCGGTATGAACCGCGCCATTTTCCGTGAAGGCGTTGCGCTCACAAGCGAAGCGCTGGTGAAAAAGAACAGCGGCGCCGACCCCTATGAACAATTATGGGGCGAAGGCGGCATCGTTGATATCGTCTTTTATTCCACGCTCGCCGCTTCCGTGGCAACGATCGTAACAGGCATGGTCATGCACGTCAGAGCGTTAAGGGCATATAACGCCGCAATGAAGGCGTATGACGCCGCAGTGGACGCCAATGCCGCGATCAACAGCCTGATCGCGCCTGTGCAAGCCAATGTGGAATATTATACGAAGCAAATTATTGATTTCAACAAAGAAATCCGTTACCATAAAATGTGGATGGATAAGTATGGTTTGCCTGATACCAGCTGGCACAATACTGAACTTTCGAAATATACAAAGAAGTTGAACTGGGCAGAGGCTGATAAAGCAGAGGCGGAAAAATATATCGCGCAATTACAGGACAAAAAAACGGACGTTGTCCAGCCGGAACGTATGAGCAGTCTCGGTCGGTGGGTCATGGGCGTCGGCGGCGTACTGCTGCTTGCCTCCGCCGCGTTGAAGTTCGCGCAGATGATGCAGTTCTACGACCGCACTTTCCTCAGAATCCCGACGTATATCGTTCACGAGGATGACATTGTAAAATATGTTGTCGATGCAGAAGGCAACGCAGTCAAGACGATCGACATTGACCAATACGTCTATTATGAGGTCGTTCCGTGTAACCGTCAGGCGATAGGGCTCCACAAAAAGGCGCAGGACGGCGTAGACGCCTATGCTTCCTGGGGCTGCGGCGACGCCGCCGACCTGAAGGGCGACGTCGGCAAGCAGTGGCTGGCGCTCTACGTCAATAAGTCGCGCGAGAAAGGCGATCCGATTTTTGCCGATTCCATCGTCGTTCAGTATGGCAGCGGCGCGATGCCTGCGGACTGTACGGGCTGCCTTCACGGCTTCACCTATACAAACGCCATGGATATCGGCAGCGACGCCTACAGCTACCGCAACGACAAAAACGGGATCTATCTTTTCTGGAAAACCGATGCTGACGCCATGATACAGACTGCGTCAACCTTCAACACAGGCTATCTTGCGCTTGCCGCTTTCGGCGGCGCCATCGTCGGCGTTCTCGGAACAACGCTTGTCCTCCTTCCGAAGCGTAAGAAGAAAGAAACGGCTCCTGAAGCTGTTTGATAATGAAGTAAAAGCTGAAGGGAATTGCCCATGGCATAATACACGCTGCAATGCATGGCTCGGAGTTGACGCTCCGAGCCTTATATTTTTAAGAAAAACAATTATACCGGTCAATGATACACGGATACAAGAAGGAATTTGGTAAAACCTTTTCGCCGCAGCGCGGCGTTTACGTACGATACGATCGAGAATACGGACACACCGTACCGTGACCTGACCGAAAAACTGTAACCCGCACATTCGACTTGCCTTCGCTTCTTTGGTAGAATGAAAACGCCAAAGAAACGGAGGTTTTCAATATGAAAGAAAAAACAGTCAAAATGAAGTTTTCGGGTTTCGAGTGTAATCTGCTGATCAATGGGATTTTTGAATGGCGAAATATGCTGCTGGAACAGGGAATGCCGACGGAGGACGTAGACGTACTGATTCTCAAAATCATCAACAAAGTGGAGGATAAATAAAATGGAAAAATATAAAATCGACAAGCGAACCGGTTGGGAGTATGAGCTGAAGGGTGACTACTATTACCCAACCGGCAGGATCATGAAAAAAAGCGTTCTGACGCTGGAAACGGTTGATAACGAGCTGGAAGAGCAATACGATATCGGAGTATGGGGCAGGCGGCATTTGCGCTTTATCCGGCAACACCAAAAACCGCTGTATCTCGATCTTTTTCTCTCCGGCAAGTTAAACGCCTACCTTGCGGACGTCAACGCACAGGCGGAAGAGATGTTTGCCCGGCTCGTAAAAGATATGGCAGCGCGGGAGGGTGTAACCGAAAAACTGAAAGCAGAGGACCAGATGCGCTGGGTGCAGGAAATGAACCGAATCAGCGCTTTAGCACGTGAGATTGTTCATCATGATCTTATCTTTGTCTGATACAGAGAATGCTTAAAACTACACGGAAAACAGAATGCCAAAGGGTGATAAGGAAGTAATTTGACAGCACCAAATCTTATCAACTGTTGGGCATGGCAAGAGCAGAGTGGAAATCGAGATCGCTTACACAAGCCGGTCTCGGTTTTTACATTATATAAGAAACCTTGCCGGCTTGTAATATATTATCCATTTCACACATTAAAAAAGTGTTCCCCGGCATATCACGTCGACATGCCGGGAAATTCGTTTTTATAGACGCTTTATTTGATCAGCTTCTTTTTTTCAGACAACGATTCAAAAAACATTTTGCCGCCGACGAAAACCATTCGGCAAGCCCATTGATGAAATCCATCAGAATTTCCGTCAGTCTTCACCGGATGCAGCAGCTCCGAATGTGACTGTGACGTAGCTGTAGCCGTCTTCGCCGGCATAGTCGTGGCTTTCGACAATATTCTGCGTCAGCCCCATTTTTACAGAATAACCGTTGCCGACCGCTTCCGCAAGCTGCGTATAGTCCTTCGCGAATGCTTCATAGCCGTTCGGCTGCAGTTTTGCAACGACGTTCTGCAGGGATCTGAACGTCAATTCGGTGTTTTCGCCGTACTCGCCCACGACCAGCTCCAGCTCATCCTTGCTGTCCCAGGAAGCGACGGTGATCTTGCCGGCGTTGATAAAGCTGTTGCCGGCGTTATCCGTCAGCGCGTCGGTGTATTCCAGCGCCGCGTCGTCAACGATCATCTCGTCAAGGCCCTTCATATCCCATGCGGAAGCGACGTAAAGCTTAAGGACCGTTTTTCCGTCAACGCTTTCAGTCGTGAAGAAGGTGTTCTCCTTTCCGGCAAAGTCGAGCCCGGCAAGATAGCCCGTCATCAGAAGACTGTTCATGCCGTAGTAATCCGCCACGGCATTTTTGATGAACATCATCACGGAATACCCGGTGTAATCCCCCTCATCCGAAGTGTTGACAAGGTAGTCGCCGTCCAGAGTATAGATGAAATCGCCGTTGACGCCTTCCTCTCCCTTTGCGGAGATCACGATGCTGTCTCCGTCCAGCTTCTCCTCGATCGTTGTTGCGCCGAAGCCGGATTTCCACTGAGAGTACTCCGCATTGGCCGTCAGTTTTTCAAAAATCCCCTGAAGCAGCGTATTGTCCGTTTCGCCCGTTTTTTTGCTGCCACAGGCGGAGAAGGGCATGACCAGAGTCGCAATTACCAGCAGAGCCGTCAGAATTTTTAACGTTTGTTTCATTTTGTTTTTCCTCCTTGAACAATCTTTCATATTTTGCCGAACAGGTGTAGAATAAAGTACAGGATCGCGTGGAAGAAGCCGACGATCCGCTGCCAGAAGCTGCCGGAATGGTCTTGGCCGCAGTATTTGCAGAGCCCCTTGTTGGGATCGGTCGGATCCGTCGGGTCGGGGGTTCGCTTTTCAATCACAGTATGCTCACGCGAAAGCTCCTCGCCGCAGATCGAACAGTATACGACCGTATCGTAGCCGCCCTCTTTGTCAAACGTTGCCGCGACCTCATTTTCAATAACGGCGGCTCCCGGCGTATGCGCGATCTGCGGGATCGCGACCTCCTTCACGTCGGAGAACGTCTCGCCGTCGAACAGAGCAGTCGCGGTGTAGACGATCTTCCCTGCGGCGAAATGCGTAGCGTCCGTCTGCCGGGAGACGACCGACGCATCTACGATCTGAACGTCACCGCAGTCTGCGCATGAGAATTTTACGGCAGCGGAGCTGTAATTATCTCCCCACATCCACACAGGCTTGCCATAGACGTGAGCTTCCTTGAACGATGCGGTTACGGTGACGTCGGAATCCGGCATTGTAAACGATGCGCCAGTGAGGGCGATCTCATTATTGCCGCCGTCTCTGACGACCAGCGCGTCAAGCTGATAACATTCGTCGGGAGTCACAACAAGTTCAACGGTCTTTCCGGCTCTGGCACCGCTTCTTTCAAAGCTGACGGAACCGTGCTCGCTGTCGCGGATGGTAACGGTATGCCAGTCTGTGGCTTCTTCAAAGTTCGCCCAGAGGCTTCTTTCGCCGCTCCAGCCCCACGGCATCGTCACATACCAGATATTCTCATCGTTTTCATCCTGCACGCCGTCCGCGTAATACTGGCTCATGCGTTGACCGAGAGCGGTAACGAACCAGCCGTCGTCCGGATGAACGGTATACGTAACGATCTCGCCGTCGATCGCTTTTTCCTTGTCTGCCGTAACCGTTCCGTGCTCAAAGGCTCCCACAGGCACATCCCGGTAATACATATACTGAATATGAAGCGTGATATCTTCATCCGGCATGACGAAGATGCCCTTTCCCGTTTCAGGATCCCAGGTCGCATCTAATTCCTTGTAATCGTTATTGCCGTCATAGTAATAAAAATAGGTCGCATCCAGCTTCGCGTGTTCTTTCGCGTAGTCGTTAATATAAATTTCAAATTCCGTTGTCTCACCGGCAAAACCCGTAATGGAAAAGCTGTTGTCGTATTCGTTGACAGTCACTGTGCGATATTCGCTGAAGCGGTAATAAAGCGTAATATCGCTGTCCGGCATCGTGAAAGTAAAAGTGCCGTCGGCCCTGTTATAGAAAGGCATCAGGTTCACCTCAACGCCGTTTTCATCCACGTAAAACAGCTTTGACAAGCCGTAGTTTTCATTTATGAATTCGGCCTTTAAGGTAACCTCTTCGTCCGCAGCGGCGCCGTAATAATCATAGTGCGTAGAGGCGCTGATATATCCCTTTGACAGATCCTGCGACGCCTCATCCAGTTTGATGGCGTGCATATTCGCCATTTCTTCGTGCGTTCTGTAAAGGGTGAGGGATTTTGCTGGCATTGTAAAGGATACGATGCCGGTCAAATCGTCATAAGATCCGTTTGCGATCAGGTCAGTTACATTATTGTCGGCGTCTTTGGCATAAAGTCCGGTGAGAATATACGGATAATACGATTCCACCTGCCCTTGATAGGTTTCGCCGGCGCTCAGTGTGTTGCCGGTGATATGGCGGATGAAACCGTGATCGCGGATCGGGTCGTATTCCTGATATACGGTATATTTCATGCCCGATATGACGGCGTTGACGCTGACGTTTGATTCGGGCATTGTGAACTGCGCCCATCCGTAATCGGAAAGCTCGGTATCGACCGCGTTTCCGTTTTCATCCGTTACGGTGATGCTTTCGATCTTACTGCCTTCCTCGCCGCTGCCGATGTAGTTTT
>CAMVBR010000035.1 GCA_947165755.1 uncultured Clostridia bacterium | reverse complement strand
ATGGCCGAAGGCCACCGCGCCGTGGTGCGGGAAGCGCTTCTGGATCAGCACGTGGCGATAGAAGCGGCCCATTTCGTGGATGGCGAACACGCCGATGCCGCCGAAGGAGCCGGTGCGCACGGGCAGCACCTCGCCGTTGGCGATATAGCTGCGAAGGTTGCCTTCGCTGTCGCACTGCAGGCGGAAGAAGGTGATATCCGAGGGGGCGATATCGCCCTCCAGCGTGCCTCTGGTAAAATCGGGCTCGCTGCCGGCGGGCTCAAGCAGACGGTGCTGGATGAGCTGATATTTCACGGCGCGGTCGGCGCACATTTTGCACGAGGGCGTATTGCCGCAGTGGAAGCCCATAAACGTATCGGTGAGCGTATAATCGAAGCGGCCCTCGATATGCTCCCTGTACATGGAGGCGGGCACGGAATTGTTGATATCCAGCAGCGTAACGGCGTCGCCGGAAACGCAGGCGCCGATGTATTCGCTCAGCGCGCCGTAGATATCCACTTCGCAGGAAACCGGAATGCCTCTGCTTGCCAGCCGGGAATTGACGTAGCAGGGCTCAAAGCCGAACTGCTCAGGGAAGGCGGGCCAGCATTTATCGGCGAAGGCCACGTATTTTCTGGCGCCCTTGTGGGCCTCGGCCCAGTCGAGCAGGGTGAGCTCAAACTGCGCCATGCGGGGCAGCAGGGCGGGGTAGTTGTTGCCGGTCACGCCCAGCTCCTTGGCCATATCCTCGCACACGGCGTCGATCCTCGCGTCGCCGGCGTGGGCTTTATAGGAGACCAGCAGATCCAGCTCGGAGTTCTCTTCGATCTCCACGCCCAGCTCGTAAAGGCCCTTGATGGGGGCGTTGCAGGCGAAGAAATCCTGCGGGCGGGGGCCGAAGGTGATGATCTTCAGGTTCTTCACGCCGATCACGGCTCTGGCAATGGGCACGAACTCAGCGATCATGGCGGCGATATCCTCGGCGGTGCCCACGGGGTATTCGGGGATATAGGCGGAAATGCCCCGCATGCCGAGGTTATAAGAGCAGTTCAGCATGCCGCAGTAGGCGTCGCCGCGGCCGTTGATCAAATCGCCGTCGCCCTCGGCGGCTGCCACGAACATGCAGGGGCCGTCAAATTTCTGCGCGATCAGCGTTTCGGGGGTCTCGGGGCCGAAATTGCCCAAAAATACCACCAGCGCGTTGCAGCCCGCTTCGGTTACGTCCGCCACGGCCTTCAGCATATCGGCTTCGTTTTCCACCGTTACGGGGCACTCGTAAAGGCCGCCCTTGCAGGCCTCCACGATGGCCTTACGGCGCTGAACGGAAAGCTCGATGGGGAAGCAGTCTCTCGATACGGCCACGATGCCGAGTTTTACTTCGGGGATATTGCTCATAAAAGGGGTTCCTCCTTTGGTTTTTGCGTTATCTCTTTTATTATAATGATTTCATCCGCTTCTGTCAATCAAAAAACCCGTTTTTCACCGGGGTGAAAAACGGGCCTTGTATGATACGTGGAAACGCTCAGTTGTTGCAGCCGCAGCCGCAGCCGTTGTTGTTATTGCAGCCGCAGCCGTTGTTGTCAGTGAGCACGAGGATCAGGATGATGAAGAGGATCCAGTAGTTGTTGTTGCCGAAATACATCTGTGTTTCCCTCCCTTCAATCACATAGTACGCGGGTAGGGGAAAAACGTGACTTGTATTCCGGCAAAAATCTTTCTCAGCCTGCGGGCCAGGTGAAGGGCCTGCCCGCCATCAGGTGAAAGTGCAGGTGCTTTACGCTCTGCCCGGCGATATCGCCGCAGTTGTTCACCACGCGAAAGCCGTCCTTCACGCCGAGCTGCTCGGCGATCTTCGGGATCACGCTGAAAATATGGCCGACGACGGCGGCGTTTTCTTCGTTGATATCGTAAGCCCACTTGATGTGCTGCTTTGGCACGATCAGCACGTGCACCGGCGCCTGCGGGTCGATATCGTTGAAGGCATAGCAAACGTCGTCCTCATATACTTTGGAAGAGGGGATCTCTCCCTTTATAATGGAACAAAACAGGCAATCCATATTTATTTCTCCTTATTATAATATCGTGCGCCCCATTCCGCGCAGCACTGCGCGCTTTGCCTCATGGGTCCCCGCACGGCGCGGCACTCGCCGCGAAAGCGCCTGCGGCGTCTTTATTTTATCATATCGCTCACAATGCCGGGCACGGCTGCCAGCGCATCGCCGAGCTTGGTCACGTCCTTGCCGCCGGCCATGGCGGAATCGGGCTTGCCGCCGCCGGAGCCGCCTGCGATCTGCGCTACGGCTCTTACCACGTTGCCCGCGTGCGCGCCCTTGGAGATGGCGTTTTTGCCGCAGAAGGCCGCGAAGGAACAGGTGCCCTTTTCGCTGTTTTTGCCCGCGGCTACGATCACGCTGTTATCGTCCTTTGCGCCGTCCAGCAAGGTTCTGAGGGCGTTCGCGTCCGCTTCGCCCGCGTCGGCGGTGAGCACGCGGATGCCGTCCGCTTCGCAAACGACCTTGAAGAGCTCTCCGGCCTTGGCCGCGGCGAACTCTGCCTTCAGTTTATCCAGTTCTTTTTCTTTTGCCTTTACTTCCGCGTTCACGGCGGCAACGCGCTCGGGAAGCACGTCGGGGCTGCACTTGAGGGTGGCGGCCGCGAGGGCGAGGGTTTGGGCGGTCTTATTCACGTATTCCAGCGCGTTCAGGCCGGTGAGCGCTTCCACGCGGCGCACGCCGGAGGCCACGGAGGCCTCGGATATGATCTTGAACATGCCGATCTTGCCGGTGCTGCTCACGTGGGTGCCGCCGCAAAGCTCGATGGAGAAGCCGCCGGCGTTCACCATGCGCACGGTATCGCCGTATTTTTCGCCGAACAGCGCCATGGCGCCGCGCTTTTTAGCTTCCTCAATGGTGGTTTCTACGGTTTCCACGGGCAGATCCTGCAGGATCACTTCGTTGATGCGGGTCTCGATCGCGGAGAGCTCTTCGCTTGTGAGGGGAGAGAAATGGGTGAAATCGAAGCGCATCACCTTATCGTTTACGAGCTGACCTGCCTGTTCCACGTGGGTACCCAGCTTTTCGCGCAGGGCGGCCTGCAGCAGGTGCGCGCCGGTATGGTTGCGGCGGATCGCGTCTCTTCTGGCGGCGTCCGCTTTGGCGGTGCATTCGGCGCCCTTCAGGATCTCGCCGTTGGTCACGGCGCCTGCATGCAGGATCACGTTTTTGAGCGTTTTGCTCACTTCGTTTACGGTGAACTCAAAGCCGTCGCCCGCGATCACGCCGGTGTCGCAAACCTGACCGCCGCCGCCGGGGTAGAAGGCGGTGGCGTCCAATACGACGATCACCTCGTCGCCCTCTTCGGCCTTATCGGTCTCTTCGCCGTCCTTGGTGAGCACGGCCAGCACCTTCGCCTTGCATTCGGCGCCCTCGTACCCGGCAAACACGGTCTCTTTCGCGTCGGCCACGGTCACGCCCGCGCTCTTCCAGCCTTCGGTGCTCGCCACCTTGCGGGCGCTGCGGGCGGTATCCTTCTGTTTCTGAACAAGGGCATGGAAAGCCTCCTCCGAAACGGTCATGCCGCGCTCCTCCAGGATCTCCTTGGTCAAATCGAAGGGGAAGCCGAAGGTATCGGAGAGCTTGAAGGCGTCCTCGCCCGAAAGCTCGCTGCCGCCGCAGTTTTTGATCATGTTCTCGAGCAGCGCAAGGCCCTGATCGATGGTGCGGGCGAAGTTCTCTTCTTCGATGGTGATGATCTTGATGATGTAATCGCGCTTTTCCTTCAGGGCGGGGTAGGCGTCGCCGCTCTCGCGGATCACGGTTTCGGCCACCTTGTAAAGGAAGGTATCCTCAATGCCCAGCAGCCTGCCGTGACGGGCGGCGCGGCGCAGCAAACGGCGCAGCACGTAGCCGCGGCCCTCGTTGGAGGGCAGAACGCCGTCCGAGATCATCATAACGGTGCTGCGGATGTGGTCGGTGATCACGCGCAGCGAAACGTCGGTTTTTTCGCTTTCGCCGTAATGCACGCCCGCGATCTCGGAAACGTGCTTCATGATATTGCGGATGGTATCCACCTCAAACAGGTTATCCACGCCCTGCATGATGCAGGCGATGCGCTCCAGCCCCATGCCGGTATCGATGTTGGGGTGGGAAAGGCGCGTATAGTTGCCGTTGCCGTCGTTCTCGAACTGGGTGAACACGAGGTTCCAGAATTCCACGTAGCGGTCGCAGTCGCAGCCGACCTTGCAGGTGGGCTTGCCGCAGCCTTTTTCGGGGCCGCGGTCGAAATAGATCTCGCTGCAGGGGCCGCAGGGGCCTGCGCCGTGCTCCCAGAAGTTATCCTCTTTGCCGAGGCGCACCATGTGGTCCTCGGCCACGCCGCGGCGCTTGGTCCAGATCTCGAAGGCCTCGTCGTCGTCTTCATATACGCTCACGTAGAGCTTGTCCACGGGCAGCTCCATCACCTGCGTGCAGAATTCCCACGCCCATGTGGTCGCCTCTTCTTTGAAATAATCGCCGAAGGAGAAGTTGCCCAGCATCTCGAAAAAGGTGCCGTGGCGGGCGGTTTTGCCCACGCGCTCGATATCGGGCGTGCGGATGCACTTCTGGCAGGTGGTCACGCGCTTTCTGGGCGGCGTCATCTCGCCGGTAAAATATTTTTTCATCGGCGCCATGCCGGCGTTGATGAGCAGCAGGCTTTTATCGTTCTGCGGTACCAGCGAAAAGCTTTCCAGCCGCAGGTGGCCTTTGCTTTCGAAAAAGCTGAGATATTTCTCTCTGATGGTATTAAGCGATTGCCATTCCATATAGATTCCTCCAAAAACTAATCCTTTAAAATATATATCTTATTAAAAATTTTGTCAATAAGTATTTGATAACTTTAATATAAACCGGTTTCACCGATTTTGCATAAAATGTTTACAATTTCCTTATTGAAAAAAACATATAAATGCTTTATAATTAACTTTACTATAAGAATTGGGGTGTTTCTATGAGATTCAAAGCTTTCCTCGGCGTTTTGCTTGCGGCGGCTGTTTTGATGTCGTGCTGCGTGCTGCCCGCGAACGCCGCCATGCTTGGGGATATGGACAACGACGGCGTCGTTGCGCTCGCGGATGCGCGCACGGTGCTGCGGTACGCGGTAAAGCTCGAAGCGCCTACCACCGTGATGCGGCCCTATGCCGATATCGACGGCGACGGAGAGATCACGCTGGCGGACGCCCGCCTTGTGCTCCGGATCGCTCTGGGGCTGGATACGCAGTTTGCGGCCGTGCTCTATAACTACTCGCACGCGTATTTCTTCAAGTCCTTCAAAGAGATCCACCCGCGCTTTACGTGGATGGAAACGATTCTTGACAGGGTGAACGATTGGTGCTGCTATTATACCATTCACGACGTTTACCGCCCCGTGCTTGAAAAAATGGGTTATTCGCAAAAGGTGATCGACCGTATCGCGCCGGTGAAATTCGATCAGGCGAAGCTTGCCAAGGCGGCGAGCAGCGTTGCCAACCTGCCCGTGGCCGCATGGATGACGACCAACAGTATCGATTGGTACGTGCCCTCGCTGCTGCTCGATTATTACCTGCATTCCGACTACGTGACCGCTTACGTGTTTTGGGAGTATTTTGACGACGTGATCACCGATACCGTGGTTTCCCCCACGTCAAACGTAAGGTACTACAAGCCGAAGGTGGGCGATATCGTTTTTATGAGCAATAAGGAGAAGACCTACGTAAACGGTTATCCCACGGCGGACCATACGGCGCAGATCACCCGGGTTTACCCCGACGGCACCTTCCTCTGCACCGAGGGCTCCATTGTTCAGAGCAACGAATCCGACGGCGTTGCCAGAGTGCGCGAGCGCGTTTATAAATACGACAGCGCCAAGAAAACGTACGTGTTCGTGAATAATCCCATTGTAAACGTGCTGGTGATCGTTCGCCCGAACATCGATATCTGATAGATCTAAAAAAGAAGCAGCTTATCGGAATGATTCCGGTAAGCTGTTTTTTTTGTTTTATTCTTTCTCCTGCGGCTCTACCGCGCCCTGGTGGATATCCTCCGCCCTGAGCACCTTGAATACGGTGCCGAACAGGATTTTCATATCGGTGAAAAAAGAAAAATGCTCCAGATAGTAGCGGTCCAGTGCGGCTTTTTCTTCGTCGCTGATCATATCTCTGCCGTGTACCTGCGCATAGCCCGAGATGCCGGGGCGAAGCTGATACACGCCGTAGCTTTCCCTGAGCCTATGTACCTTCGTTTCCTCCGGGATCAGCGGGCGCGGGCCGATAAAGCTCATATCGCCGCGCAGGATATTGAACAGCTGCGGCAGCTCGTCTATACTTGTATTGCGAAGAATCTTTCCCGTGCGGGTGATGAAGACGTCCGCGTTTTCAAGGTCTTTCTTTGCGCAGTAATGCGGCGCATCCGTGCGCATCGTGCGGAATTTGTAGCAGGCAAATTCTTTGCCGCCGCGCCCGATGCGGGTTTGCGTGAAGATCGCGCTGCCGTGGGTATCCAGCCGAATGACCAGGGCTATGAGCAGCATGGGAATGCCCGCGAGCAGCAAAAGAAGAAAAGAAAACACAAGATCCATTGCGCGCTTGAGCGCGCCGTACCCGCGGGAGGGCGTTTTCACCTGCGGCGCGGCGGAAGCTTCCGCGTTGGCGCCGGATACGCTGTTTTGATTCATAAATGAACAACCCCGCCAATATAAATAAGAATGAAAACAATGGTTCTGAATGCAACCATAGTATACTTGAAATCGAATTTTCTGTCAATAGAAACACTGAAACAAAAAGATTTGTCAAAAAAGGAAGAGAGTTGCTTGAAACAGGAAACCGCTTTTTATTCCGCGCTGACGCTTTTTTCCGCCGCGCGGGCAAACACGTTGGCGCAATGCGCCGAAAGCGTTCAGAGCGCGATCTATGAAATCCGCGTTTACGTGAATAAGTGCGTCGTATTCGTTTCGGACGCCGGGCCGCTGTTTTGCCGCGCCTGCGGCGCGGCGGCCGCGATCCCCGCTTCGGATCCGCTTGTGCTTTCCCCCGCCGAGGTTTACGGTATCGTGCGCAGCGCGGCCGATCAGGCGCTGTTTCTGCACGAGCGGGAGCTGAAACGCGGCTATCTGACCAAAAACGGCTGCCGGGTGGGCATCTGCGGCTTTACCGCGGAAGGCAAGCTGCAGGAAAACGGCGTCAGCTCCGTAAATATCCGTATTCCCGCCGCGCGGGTGAACGGGAAAGCGCCGCCGGGGCTGAAGGAGCTGCTTTTGAACGGCAGCGGTCTATTGGTGGCAGGCGCGCCGGGCAGCGGCAAAACCACTTTTCTCAAGCGCTGCATCGCCTTGCTTGCGGGGGAAGCCCTCGGCTGGCGGCGCGTTGCCGTGGTGGACGAACGGGACGAGTTCTTTTTTTTCATACAGGAAAACGGGGAGATCCTCACAGCGGACGTGCTGCGCGGCGCGGATAAGGCCGCCGGAATACAGACGGCGCTGCGGCTGTTCGACCCGGAATATATCGTATGTGATGAGATCGGCAGCGCTGAGGAGACCGCAGGCCTGCTGGAGGGGCTCAATTCCGGCGTAAGGTTTATTGCCAGTATCCATGCGGCGAACCGCGCGCAGCTAATGCGGCGGCGGCAGTTCGGGCTGCTGTGGGAAGCAGGCGTGTTCGGAAACGCCGTGTTTCTGTCGTCGGTGAAAAAGGGGAGCATAGAAGACAGGCTGTCGGCGGAGGCGTTCAGGTGAGGACCATCGGCGTTATATGCGTTTGCTTATCGGTGATCGGCTGCGGCGTGCTCTATGATCGGCGATGCCGTCAGCGGGAAACGCTGCTTGCGGGGTTTGCTTCGTTTTTCGGCGCCCTTGCCATGGTGTGCGTGAGCCTCGGCGGGCCGATGGAACGGATCCTGCATGGCGCCGCCGCCGATGCGGACGGGCGTTTTTCATTCCCTGAAACGCTGCTTTCATTCTATGCGCAAACGGGCGATCCGTGCGCGGCATGGACGCGCGCCCTCGGGCAGCTCGGCGCACAGGGAATACTGAAGACCGAAGAAACCGCGCTGCTCTCTTCCTTTGAAAATGCGTTCACGCTTCCGTCGATGGCGGCGTTCACCGAAGAATGCAGGGGGTATGAAGCCAGATATGCCGCCTTGGCGGATCTCGCCCATGAAAAACGGCGGCGGGAGGAAAGGCTTTGCGTTACAATGACGTCGCTGCTGGCGATGCTGATGTTTATTTTACTGATCTAAGGCGGAGGAAGCATGAACATAGAAGTGATATTCAAAATCGCGGCCGTGGGACTGATCGTGGCCGTGCTCAATCAGGTGCTTGCCCGTTCCGGCAAAGAGGAATACACCATGATCACGACGCTGGCGGGGCTCATCGCCGTGCTGATGCTGGTGATCCCCTACGTAAGCACGCTGTTCGAGTATATCCGCTCGGTTTTCGACCTGTGATCTTCAAGCTGTTGGGCGTGGCGGCGGTGGGGGTGGTCGCCTACGGGCTGCTCAGGGCGTATAAGCCCGAATACGCCGTGCTTTCCGAGGTGGGCTGCGCCGCCGTCCTGTTTTTTCTGATCTCGGGCGAGCTTGAAAACGTAACGGCATTTTTTACGCGGACCATGGCTGCCTCCGGGGCAGACCTGTCGTTTTCGGGTATTTTGCTGAAGGTGCTCGGGGTTGCGCTGGTCACGCAGTTTGCGGCGGACGCCGCGCGAGATAACGCCCAGCAGGCGCTGGCGCAAAAAATAGAATTTGCCGGCAAGGTGCTGATATTGGCGCTTGCCCTGCCCATACTGAAGGCAATACTGCAAATGATCTCGGAATTTTCAAATAACCTATGAAACAGTTGCTTAAAATAATATGCGCAGCGGCGTTGCTGCTGCTGTGCGCGCCGATGGTTATCGTTTATGCATCGGCGCGGGAGGCCGCGCCGGAGGATTACTATTCGCAGGCCTATGCCGCCATCGACGAGGATACGCGTCGGCTGCTCGAGAGCGCCGGCATCGACGGCGCCGATCTGTACGCGCTTACGTCGCTCTCGCCCGACAGCCTCTTCGCCGTATTGCGGGAGCTGTTCGGCGCTGCGCTCACCGAGAAAGCAAAGCTGTTCGGCACTTGCTTTACGGTGATGATCGGCTTGCGTTTTTTCCTGTCGTTCATCTCGTCGAAGCCGTTGAAGGAGACCGCCGAGCACGTGGGCGGCATGGCGCTGGTATTCCTGCTCATTTCCGGCGCGGCGGCGGTGAGCGACGGCTGCGTGCAGGCGATCAGGCTCACGAAAAACTGTATGGTCACGCTGATCCCGGTGCTGGGCACGATCCTTGCGTTTTCGGGAAATCCGGTGAGCGCGGTCAGCATACCTGCCGTGGTGTTTGCCTTTGCCGAGGGCGTCGGCGTGATTTTTGCGGATCTGATCGTCCCCCTTACCGCGGTGGGGGCGGCGCTCGGCAGCGCGGCGGCCCTCAGCCCCGTGAGCGGGCCGGAACGGCTGGCTTCAATGCTGAACAGAGCGACCGTATGGATCATGGGCCTGCTTTCGGGGGTGTTCGCCGCCGTGCTTGGGGTGCGCGGCGTGGTGGCAGGCGCGGCGGACGGGGCTACGGCGAAGGGGCTGAAATTTCTCATCGGCGGCGTGCCGGTGGTTGGGTCCGCCCTCGCGGACGCGCTCGCCTCCCTGAACGGCAGCCTTTCGCTGGTCAAAAACGGTATTTCCGTTCTCGGCGTGCTTTGCGTATCGTTCATCTGCCTGCCGCCGCTGGCCTCCCTGCTCGTGTGGAAGGGGATGCTGCACGTGCTGCACGCCGGGGCGGATCTGTTTGAAATGAAACGGGTGCCGCCGTTTCTGAGCGTGCTGCAGTCGGTGTTCAATACGCTGCTTGCGGTGCTGCTGTTCAACGGCTTTGTTTACGTGGTCGCGCTGGCGATCGTTGTTTCGGTGAAAGGGACGTGAAAGCATGGAGGAACTGAAAGGCTTTGCGCTGATGCTGGTGTTCTGCGCGGCGGCGGGGCTCGTATATTATCTGCTGCTGCCCGCGGGGAGCGTTTCCGATACGGCGAAGGGGGCGCTCAGCGCCCTGCTGCTTTTGTGTGTGCTTACGCCGCTTTTTTCCTTCTTCCGCATGGAGCTGCCGTCGTTCTCCGTAGAGGAGAGCGCCGTTGCCGCCGACGGCGGGGAAACGCTGCTTGCGGCGGCTGAAACGCAGGTCAGGCAGGTGATCGAAACCGTGGCGCGGGAATATACCGATCTGCCCTTTGAAACGGAGATCGTTATGCATATCACTGAAAACAACGGCATAAATATGGAACAAGTCCGGCTTACGTTCCCCCGGGAATTCAGCGGGCGCGCCGCGCTCACCGAGGCCCTCAGCGAAGCCCTGGGTATGCCGCCGGACGTGGAAATACGGGAGGACGTATGGAACGGTGGCGAGAATTCAAAGAAAAACTGAAGAACGATAAAAAAATAAAGCTCCTGCTTCTGGCGTTCATCGCAGGCCTTGCGCTGCTCGTTTTTACGGGCGGCGGAGAAAAAAAGAACGCGTCTTCCGCCGTGGATCTCTATGAAGTGCGTTCGGCGGTGGAAGCCGCGCTCGAAAAACGGGTGACGGCGCTGCTCTCATCCGTGGACGGCGTGGGCAGGGTAAAGGTGCTCGTTACGGTAGAGCGGCTTGAGGCCTTCTCCTACGCGCAGGACGTATCATCCGGCGGGGCCTCGGACCGCACGGAAAACGACTACGTGATCGTGGAAGTCAACGGTGAAAAAACAGGACTTACGCTGTCGGTCGCGTCGCCGGAGGTACGGGGCGTGGCGGTCAGCTGCGAGGGCGGCGGCAGCGCCCGGGTGCGGCAGGAGGTATCGAACCTCGTGTGCGCGGCGCTGGGCGTGAACGCCAGCAGGGTATACGTATCCAAACTGAATTGATCTCATGTGGAATCGGAGGAAACACAATGCACGTACTGATCGGAAAACGGCAGCTCGTTCTGGCGGGGCTCGTTGTGATGCTGGGGCTGGCCGTATTTGTAAACTGGTATTTTACCAACAACGGCGCGCCCCTGTCGCCGGAGGGGCCTGCGCAAACCGAGCGTTCCGACGCCGAAAACGGCGCGGCCTCTTACGTATCGTCGGAAGCGGCGGCGGAATTCTTTGCCGAGGCAAAGCACAACAGGGAGGTCTCTCTCGCGGCGGCCTTGGAAAAGCTGGAGGCCGTTATGGCCTCGTCCGGCGCGGCGCAAACGGATATCAGCGCCGCGCAGGAGCAGATCGCCGCGCTTACGGCGGCGGCGAAGCTGGAAACGGATATCGAAAGCCTTGTAAGCGCCCAAACGGGCGGCGACTGCGTTGCCGTGGTCGGGGATAACGCCGTAGAGGTGATCGTAACGCACGATATGCTCAACGATACCGCCGTGCTGCAGATCTCGGATATCATCCACAGCGTATGCGGCTCAAAATACGAAAACATACGCGTTTCCGCCGCGATCGCGTAAGAAGGCGAAAAACAGCTGCCGCAGATCATGGACCCGATCTGCGGCAGCCTTTTCGCAAAGATGCGTCAACTGTTATTTCTTCTTTTTTCTGGGTACCCCGGCGATCACGGCTACGGTCACGCTTTTTGCGCCGAAGATCAGCAGCGTTTTCGCCGCCTCGTTCAGCGTTGCGCCGGTGGTGAGGATATCGTCTACGAGCAGAATGCGCCTGCCCTCGATCTGCGAACGGCAGCCCTCGTCCGGCTCGTAGACGCCGAGCACGTTGCCGCTGCGGAACAGCCGGTCGGTGAGATCGTGCTGCGTTCGGTTCGCCCGCTGTTTTGTGAGCAGGGGCTCCATGGGCAGCCCCGTTTCTTCCCGCAGGGCTTCGCACAGAAGCCGCGCCTGATTATAGCCGCGTTTGCGCGCCGCCGCTTTTGTCATGGGCACAAAGGCGATCAGGTCGATCCCGTCAAGCGCGTCCCGCTCCCGCAGGGCGTTTGCCACGGCATGGGCGAAGGGCTTCGCAAGGTCCTTCCTGCCGCGGAATTTGAAGCGGTATACGGCGCGTTTCGCTTCGCCGTCGTACAGCAGCGGGAACACGGCTTTTTCATACAGCCGGTTCGGCCGGCAGCAGCAGGTTTTCAACGGCATGCCGCAAACGTCGCATAGCGCGCCGCGCATTTCACGAAAGCGCAGCAGGGTTTTCGCGCAGGTTTCGCAAACCGTTTGCGGATAGGGCAGAACCGTATCGCATAAAAAGCAGCGGTGCGGGTAAATCAGCGCTGCGATCCGGTTTGCGGCTGCCGCGAACCTCGCGTTAATCATCCGTTTCCTCAAGCATTGCCGCCACGGCGTAAAATACGGCGTCGTCCGCGATCTCCATATAGCGTTCTTTTGCCGTTCCGGCGGCTTCGGTAAATTCCATGATGATGGGTTCGTCCGCCTCGTCCAGCAGGGCCGCGTATTCTTTGCCCCTGTAAGTCACCATATCCAGAAAACGGAACCAGCCGCGGTCTCCGGCGTCGCTTTCGAGCAGGATGCGCCGATCTTTACAAGCACCATCTCAGAGCGCTCCGTCGATCATGGCCTGCAGCTTCTGCTGCGAAAGATAGCCCACGTTTTCGGCTGCGATCCTGCCGTTTTTGAAAACGATCAGGGTGGGTATGGCGGTAATGCGGAACTGCATGGCGAGCTGCGGCTCTTCGTCCACGTTTACTTTCCCTACTTTGATCCGGCCCGCGTATGCGGCGGCAATTTCGGCTACGTAAGGCGCGATCATCTTGCAGGGGCCGCACCAGGTCGCCCAGAAA